>JAUQYS020000136.1:0-4706 GCA_030587585.2 Candidatus Njordarchaeota archaeon | reverse complement strand
ATACCGATATTAGCGATAATTATATTTGTTCTCCATCCCTTAGGCCGAATAGTTTGGTTCTATAGTCTGTTTTGGCTGATACCGATCAGCATCTATTTACTTGCTCCACGCTTAGAGGATCGATTAGAAAAAAGACCGTATCTTATAGTGTATCTTTATGCTCTAGCAGCAACATATATAGATCATGCTGTTGGTGCAGTAATATATGGTTTGTTTATTTTTGAGGTACCTGTTGAAGCGTGGATACAATCTATTCCTTGGGTGCCGATAGAGCGCGCTATATTTGCGCTAGGGATAGCATTGTTATACCTATTCTTTAGGGCCGTTGAAAAGGCGTTTACAACATATGTTATTGTTGGTACGGTAAACGTAGAAGTAGTATATGACCGTGATGAATACAAAGGAAGAGAAGATGCTGGACTAGTTGCTAGAAAGGCTCTATAATTTTTTTCTGTTGTATTGGGGCTGAAGCAACACACAGCTCGTCTGATAATCTAAACTTGATTATTTTTCCATAGCGTTTTGATAAGAGTATGCCTTCTTTTTCCATTCTTCGAAGATAAGTACTGACTGTTGATTGTTTTAATAGTGTGCCATAGAGATCATAAAAAGCTTCTCTGGCGTCTGAAGATGTAAACCATTGGCCATACTTAAAAACTGAGGAGATTGTTTCTTTAAATGTTGAGTAGATACTTGTTTTATGAATACTGCTTGGCTGAGGGCTTTCTACGGTATTTTCGATGTTATTTTCTTGGGGTTTCTTCGATATGGATGCTGTTATGGGTGCTAGTAGCCCTTTTATTGTATTTAACGTATCTTTGTCTAGTTCTCCATCAGCTTTGATCTCTATTTCGGTGTCTCCAAGTTTGAGCTTAATGTGTATTGTAGGCATATTACTATATACCTCACATAACCATGTTCTGGTTCTTAGCATATTTAAAAAGCAAGATATACTACCAGAATTGCGTAAGTAGTACAGGTTATAGCTATACGGAAAGATCTTTATCCCACTCAAAAACAAAGTATTTTATTTCGGAATCATAAACACAGGCCAGGACCCATTTTTTTCTAACACTCCAAGATAGTCGTCCAGATCTAAGGAAGTCTTGGCCTTTTAGCGTTATCTTTTTGCTAAAAACGCTAACAGCGAATGGTGAATGATCTATTCCTGGACCGTAGATATATACAACAAAGTCAGCTCCGAATTTCATTCCAGGTTTTACAATAAATCCTTTGTCTCTCAGGTCTTCATATACAGCGTACTTTGCGGTAAAATCATCTACCACTTTCGAGGCTATTGCTATTAGTTTCTTGCGGCTTAGATTTTTGTTATTTTTTTTGATTTTTATAATACCGCGATCAAGAAGGTATAGGGCGTCATAGAAGGAAATCTCATATGGCACATTGTATCTATGTATTTTGGGTTTTCTGATGCCGAGAGGCTTTCCGAAAAATGCTGCTTTGTAGAGAAGATATCCGTGCTTTGAATTCCATACGATTATTCTTGTGCCTTCTAAGAAGCATTCAATATTTGCGCTTTTGAGACTATTGATTTTTTCTATTCGTTTTTTTATAATTTCTTCGGGTACTGTTGTTAGGGTGTCATCTTTTTCTTGCATGGTCAGCACAATATTATGAATTTTCGTGTTGCTCAATGGTGCTCAATATGGCCTTTACAATGTTTTTACCTAGTTTTGTTAGCTTTATTTTCCATGCCCTGACTCTTGGTGAGATTAATTTTACCCCGACGCTAATAAGGCCGGCCTTGGATAGTAGGAGGATTGTGTTTCTTATGGATTTGTATTTTGAGAAGCCAATTTTTGCGAGGATTTCCGTTAATTTCATTTCTCCATATCTGTCCAGCAGGTATAATATGAGGATCGAAAATGGTGAGGATAGTGCGGTCAGTATAGTGTCCAGTACCATATGTGTTCCCATAAAACTAAGTAGAATTTTGTATTTTTTTATTGATGGAAATCTTGGTGATTATTTGTGAATCCGTTTAAAGGAAGAGATATAATAGATATACTTGATTTTTCTAGGGAAGATTTCGAATGGTTATTTAGAAAAACTGACGACATTATCAGCGATACGGCCTCATACTTTGGGACGCTTCAAGGTCAAATTTTGGCCTGCGCATTTTTTGAGCCCTCCACCAGAACGAGGCTAAGCTTTGAAGCTGCAATGAAGAGACTGGGTGGAAACACAATAGGTTTTTCTAAACCTGCAGAAACATCCATCAAAAAGGGCGAAAAATTTGTAGATACGTTAAGAATGTTGGATATTTATTCTGATGTTATTATTATAAGGCATCCGATGGAGGGCGCTGCCAAGCTAGCAACAGAGATATGTGAAAAACCAATAATAAATGGAGGAGACGGCAAGCTACAGCATCCAACACAAACAATGCTAGATCTATATACAATATATCGAGAATACGGCGGAGTGGATGGCCTAGTAGTGGGGGTACTAGGAGACCTGAAATATGCTCGTACAACAAATTCGCTATTGATGGGTCTCTGCACATTTAAACCGAAGAAAATTTATCTAATAGCACCAACATTGCTTCATCCACGAGACATAATAATAGACATGCTCAAGAGATATGGTATCAAATTTGAACTTGTAGAGAATGTGGAAGAAATCATTTCAGACATAGATATTTTATATGTGGTCAGAATACAAAAGGAAAGATTCATAGACCTAAGCGAATACGAAAAAATAAAACAATCATATAGAGTAACCCCAGAGCTACTAACAAACGCCAAAGAAACACTAAAGATTCTGCATCCACTACCAAAACTAGACGAAATAGATCCTCGCATCGACAAAACAAAATACGCATTATACTTCAAACAAGCAAAATATGGCCTATACCTAAGAATGGCGCTTCTCCACAGTATTCTCGCAGAACAATAACGGTATGATTAACTAATACATAAAAATATGCGGGGGGCGGGACTCGAACCCGCGGAGGCTTGCGCTTCCTATACGCCACAGGCTCCTCAGGCCTGCCCGTTTGACCTCTCCGGAACCCCCGCAGTTATCAGTCTCCAGAGGAATACTCCAATATTCAATTTAATATTTATCAATATAGGCATTTTAAAAGCTATACCAAAGATATGAGAGATTTTAGGAGGGTTCTGTTGGAATTATTATTGTGGTATGTGTTCGGGTTAGTCCTCGTCTCTTAAGCTTGTGGTATTCCTCATAGAGCTTTTCTAGTTTTTGTGATGCATAAAGTATTTTTCCTTCCTCAATCGCATCTATGATTATTGGGTTTCCATTTCTCAGCATAGATATGGCCTCCTCGAGTGTGTATGGATGTGGCTCGATTGGTATCTTTATTTTTTTTAGGATACCAAGTATATTGCCTATGCGGTCGAGATATTTTTCCTGAAAATCAGCTATTATTAAGAGATCATAATCGCTCCAAGGGCCCCAATCTTTCCTAGCTCTTGACCCAAACAAGATAACAGCTATTAGTGATAGATTATCCCTAAGTAATCTAACAACATCACTGAGCATATCTTTATTCATAACCAATTTCACCTAAATGAAAATATTCTAGTAGGTAGATTAATTGTGATCAAATTTTAGTATTATGATTATTAGTTTTGTGCTTGTGGATTTTTGTCTGGTTTTGTTTACCAGTGTGGGAATTTTATTTTTTTGGCTATTTGTTTTGTTCCTTCGTTTGTTATGATTATAGTGTTGTTTTTTATTGCTTCTGCTATTGTTGTTGGGGGGATCTCTGTTTTGATTAGTGTTATTAGTATTGGTGTTGTTTTTTTCTTTGTTTTTTGGTGTATGTGTTTTGCTATTTGGGCTAGTTTTCTTATGGTTTTTGGTTCTATTGGTTTTCTTTTTGCTTTTACTTCTATGATGTATAGCCCCCATTGTGCTTCGGCTATTATATCTGCATTTTTTGTTTCTTTGAGTATTTTCTGAGTTTCTTCTCTTGATAGTACATTTGTTATCTCTAATATTATCCTATTTGTTGTTCCTGCTAGGAATGTTCCTTTTTTGTCGTCTTGTATTTCTATTTTTTTGTTTATTGTTTCTGTGAGTAGTTCTCTTATGTATGATTCTGCGGTTATTCCTAGGGCGCTTGCCAATATTTCGGTTTTGTCTCTTTTTGGTTCTATTCTTACTTTTAGCCATTCCCCGAGTAGTGGATATTTTAGGTGATAATTTACAAATTTTCCTTTTTTTTCTTTTTCTAGCAGTCCAAGAATGTGAAGCTCCTCTAGGCATGCATATGCTGTATCTCTGCTTGTGTCTAGGCATAGTGCTACTTTGTCCGGAGTGTCTGCATTTTCTGCTACACATTTTAGGGTCTGTAATAAGATTCCGTAGTCTCTTCTTGAAATATCTGCTACTGCTCTTATCATGTTATCGAATATTTCGTCTAGCTCTCCTTCATAGATCGCGCTTATTGCAAGCCTGAGAATGTTTTCCTTAGTAGTATTATATCTTCTAGATAGGATCTCTATTATTCTGGGTATGCCTCCAGAAACATTTGTTATATCCACGGCGATCTTCTCGTTTTTTGTTAAGATTTTTAGTAATTTATGTTCTTTTTTTGTTTTGGTGAAACTGCTTTTATTGATCAAAAATGAAGAAGGAAAATAGTCCGATTACCACTTCGAATAGGTATACGTGGGAATATATTAGGGAGCGTCTCGAATGCGAGATTATTCGTA
>JAUQYS020000119.1:0-3686 GCA_030587585.2 Candidatus Njordarchaeota archaeon | reverse complement strand
GAACGCAGTAAAAGTGCAATAAGTAGTATTGTTAAGGAGTCGGCGAAGAGTGCTGGTTTCTTTATAAAGACCACTTTTCCTCAGAAGCCACCGAGACTCATACTTTTTGATGAAGTCGACGGAATGAGTTCTCAGAAGGATAGAGGCGGATTCGAAGCACTACTGAAATTGCTAGAGGAAATAGTAATACCTCCTATCCTCACAGCTAATGTTATACATGACCCTAAAGTCCGCTGGTTAATGGCTCGCTGCGTTACTATCTTCTTTAATCGACCTAAAGATTACGAAGCCAAGAAATTGATAAAAATGATTTCAAGCCGTGTTAATATGACAGTACCAGATGATGTCATGGAGAAAATAATAAGATATGCTCCCGATTTTAGGAGTATTGTTGTTGCATTGGAAACTTATTATTATTCCGGTAAGTTGCCGAATCTTTGGCATGATCGCATGTCATCGGTTCAGGACGCTATACGTCTCGCATTTGGAATAAAAAGCAAAACAAGCAATCTTAATGATACTATCAATTTAGCTAAGCGCTATCTTCAGGAATCTGGAGAAGATATCGCAAACCTAATGCTTATTGCCTGGGATAATGCTTGGAATTTTATAGACCGAGAACATATATACGGCTTCTATAGCGCTCTTGCTGATGCTGATTACTATTATAAAATTGGTGCACGGAAGGGTAATTGGAGAGTAGCATACCTCAACTCAACAAATCTATTAAGCTATGCCATGGCCAAATATGGAAAACCAAGCAATATATGGCAACTTAGAAAAACCCGAGTAAATTTCCCAAAGATTGGAACTCAATTTCAGAAGCTTTACAATATTATCCGAGGAGCAGGCCCTCTTGGTCGTTTAGTATCTCGACTTTCAAGTTATCTACATATATCTAGGCGCAGAACTTTACGCGAAATGAGCCTAATCTTGTTTCTCGCCAAAAATAAACCTGAAAAAATAGGTGATCTATTCGCACAGGTAGGGTGCGACGAAGAATCCCTAGATGCTTTCCTCGACGAATACATAAAAAATACTAAAACCAAAAAAGCAATAGTAGAATCATACCGTAGCACTCTTCGAAAAATCTCCCTAAGATCGCTCACTACAAAAACAAAAAAAATTGAACAAAAAGAAGAAAAAAAACAGGAAGAAGAAACAGAGAAAAAGAAAACGGAATCAAAGAAAAAACAGAAAAAACAAAAAAAGAAAGAAAAGCAAGAAGAAAAAGCAAAAATAGGAACATTAGACTATTTTTTTAAAAATAAGTAAGATGTTGAGTATTTTGGGGTGATAAATTGTGCAAATAAAATATCTCGAACGATGGCTTAAATCCCCTTACCCTGGCAGGCGCAGAAAAGCCTTAAGAACATTAAGCAAATATGCTACCCAAGGAAAATATAAGCCAGAAAAAATTTTCCCCATTGCGATTAATGCACTAAAGAACGACTCGGATTGGCAGGTACGTTCGTCTGCTGCTTCCAGTATAGCGGATATTGCTCTTACTTATAACCAGTTTCTTGATGATGCATTCAAGACTCTTATAGAGAAAATTAAAGACGAATCACATGCAAATGTTAAGGGCAATATATTTAATAGCTTATCTAAACTAATTGATAGATACGATATTGATGACCTTAAAAGCGTTTATGATCTTTGCCTTAATGCGATAAAAGATCCAAATAGCGAAATTAAACATGGAGCCATAAGGGTCCTTGTTAGTATTTCTTTGAAACAAGAAAAAAATCTTGAGGAAGTATTGGGGATTATATCCGACACAATTGAAAGCCTACCATCATTAATAAAGAAAGAGACAATAAGGCTTCTCAGTAAGATATATGATAAATATCCCGAGAAAACTAAAGATATGCTATCTGACATGGCCTCAAGATATGTCACATCAGATGCATATTTACTCAGAGAAGAAACTCTTAAAATTATCGCTAAGCTCATAAAAAATGACCACATAAATATTACAGAAGATCTAATCAGGACTCTAAGAAAACAGCTTAGAGACCCAAAAACATGTGTGAAAATGGCAACAATAGATGCTATCAACGCTATATGGAAAAAAAATATAGAAACAGCCGACCTATTTTTGGATATAATCGCCGAGGATATCTTACTAAAGTCGAAAAGTCGCCAGCTAAAAATAAAGACTCTTGAACTACTGATCGAACATATACAGCAAATACCTAGGCCAGTAATAAACAGACATAATTTGGCGCGCGTTCTTGACATACTCGAATATAATACTGTGCCAAAAAATGAGTTGCTGAAAAAAATAAAATCCTTGGCCAGAATCTTACTAGAAGAAAAATTAGGCTACACATTTGAAGAAAGAAAAAGACTCAGAGAGCAATAAAATATACAACTCTCTTCCCCGGTTGACTGTTGCTAGACTATATACAACAAAAAGAACTTATAAATGACTTTTTATGACCCCATAATCGATGCAATACGCGAGCATATCGAAACCACAACTACCAGAACTACAACCAAAAGGCCCAACAGACCGAACAGAACTATCCCCACCAGACAAGAAAAATGCATAGAATACCCAGAAAAGATAAGATGAACAAACAGAACATACTGCCCATACCGCGGCTCAAAAAAGCGAAGAAACACACCATACCAACGGAGGGGCGTCATAATACCAAGATACATGTGCCTAAACCCAGAATGCGGAAAAACATTCACAATACTCACAGGCACAGTGATCTCTGGGATGCTCCTGCGGGTACACAATAGCGACGCCTTAAGGAAAAATCACTATACATAAGAACAACATTTGTCTATACTTCTCTCCATGGCTAATCAACAATTTTTTCAAGCCTCATATCACAAAAGACCCCCGACCGCATCATCAATATATTTTATCATCCCCCCAAATTTTTCCTTATCAAAATAATAATATGTGACACCATGCCTATCCTCCCCCGCCCTGATTATTCCTATCTTCATCGCGTCTCTCAGCCACCGCCTAACCAAGTCCACATTACCGAACCCCCTAAGAATCTCCCTAAAATAGAATCTACGCATCTCCACGGCCCCCATAAATATCCCGCCATACCCCCAAGAAATCCTCAAATTCAAAAACCTTCTCCCCGGCATCCGGATTGGGGCTATGGGGGCCGGATGCTAGGCGACTGACCGGTCTGTGATGCCCCCCGTTCTCCCCATCGCGGACCGGTCGACCACAAAAACAACATATTATTACTTATTTTCAAATCTTATGTTTTTGATTAACTCTCCTCGCTACTAATTAGATACATAAAACAAATATTACGAGAACACAATCCCTATACAATGATTTTTTGCCGAAAACAAAATTTTTTAAAGAAAGAATATCCCATTATAATATCGGTCGCCTCCCAAAAACGGGAGGTTGTCGCCGGTTATGTAGAAGGGGAGAACTAAGGCCTACATAGCCGGTCGTCCCCTACTCATGGCCTCCCCAAATCCATGAGTAGGGTTGAGGTACAAGCATTTCGAAGTTACACAATCGAAATCGAAGTCGACAAGGAAACAAGAGACACACTACATAATCTATGCACAGCATTCAGACAGGCAGTCAACCATTCCATAATGTGGCTCCTCAGAAACGCTATATGAATAACAAAGAAAAAATACGCTACACACTACACAATGAGACTAACAAGAAAAAACTTGGAGACCGCGAA
>JAUQYS020000084.1:0-2322 GCA_030587585.2 Candidatus Njordarchaeota archaeon | reverse complement strand
GCCTTACAATGATCGGGATGAGGTCTCTAACTTCCATTAGGGGATCTAATTTAACTCCTCTGGCGATAGCTTTTTTGAATGCTTCCTCAAGTTTGGCGGGGGGATAAGGCGCATTAGTAGCTGGGTTTATTGCATATTTTTGGATATACCTAAGCATTTCACCCATTTTTTCTTCGATAAGCTTATCTCGGACAGATTCTGGGAGCTTCAAGAATCCTTTCTCCAGCACAACTTTAGATGCTTCATTATGTACTTTCTCATCATCCCAATCTTCTATTTCGTCCAATATTTTTCTCTTTTCTTCCTCTTTAAGCTCACGTTGAAGTCTTTTAGAAACTTTATCTACCGCAACTTCAAAAACCATCTTTCGCAGATCTTCCGTATTTGCTAGGACCCCCTTATTTACATCATAGAAAACATACGGATAGACCAAAACATCATCTATGTCAACTTTTTCGCCCTTTTTATATTTTACTGCTTCATTCGTATCTACAACTATCTGGAATCTTTTTCCCCAGCGTTCATAAACTACAAATGTATACTTTTCACCAAACTCTACACGTGACCATGTCCCTCTCCAACGCGACATAGAATATCACCTCTATTCACTATACACAATATACAGGATTGCTAAAACACTTAGAACTAAAAAGACGTACAAAAATTGTCCTAGTACCCCCAAGGCATACATTAGAAGAATTGGTGGAATATACGCAAGACCTATCACTATGACGCCTGGTTCTCTTCCCTGTTGCTCAGCTATACAACCAAAGAATACCATGGAGAACATAAAAACAAAGAATAACAATATTAGCTCAACTATTACTAAAGCATAATATAACATGCTCTCAGTTTGTTCTATTATACCAAAGGCCGATGCTGTTGCCCATAGCGCCCATGACGTAACAATTATTATAAGCATCAAGAAGAATGATATCGCCATACTTCTCTTTAATTCGAGTTTCGTTACCAATCGACACACCTCCTAAACAAATTTTTTTACGCTTGGAACCTTCCAGTATCTTCTATAGAATACCTTGAAACGTCTATAGTATGGTGCTTTCCAGTTGTATTCTCTTATTCTTTTAGATCTTCCATAACCACATGCGGAGCAATATTTATGTCTTATGTGATAAGAATGTTTACCGCATCTTCTGCATCTAATATGCGTTTTGCCTCTTCCTCTTTTCCCAAAGGAAGGCGTTCCTTTGCCCATTTTGATCCCTCACCTAGCTTTTTTTCCTCCCTTATATTGCAAACCAGGGAATACTATAAATACCACAACATCGCCCCGTACAATGATGTCTCCCAAGGATCTAAGATCTCCATTTTCTAGAATTTGTTGTGCATTATTCAGCGTCAAATTTAAATGCACATCAAAACCTCTCAGCTTGCCTCTGATAAAACGCCCACCTTTTAGCTTTACTACTACATCGCTGTTTATGGACCAAACCAGGGCCTCTTTTGGTTTAAGGGAAACGATCTCCGGCATTAGTGAACACCAAAAATGTTTAATGCTAAATTATAATTTGAAAAAGTATGCTATTTAATATAGGAATCGTAAAATCGTGGGAACAACAAAGTTTAAAAACAATATCGTTGTCACCAGCACATTGATTATCAGATTAATTCTGCGCCAATTCTTAGGAGTTTTTTCAAAAAGATATAGACTTAACCACCTAGACCCATCCAATATGAAGCATGGCAAAACATTTAATATTACCATTAGGAACCCTATTATAAAGCTTAGATAAACAAATAAATACAAATCTAACATCACAAAATCCGGTATCCAATCAACACCACTCTTATAATATTGTTTTAGTCCTACCCCTATATATGCATGCCCATTCTTTTCAGATAGTATAAGATTTATTGTTATTGCTTCCCCGCCTCTAAGTAAACCTATAGCCACCATATCGCCTGGCGAAGCATTTTGCAATATTTTCTCTAAATCTTCAAACGTAAATATTCTTGTATCATTAATAGAAATAATAATATCGGACACTTTTAGCCCATATTTTTCGGCAGGAGATCCATGCTCAATTTCTACGATCTCTAGGCCATATGGTCGGCAAAGGTTTAATTTTGTAAATCCCTGATATAATCCAAAAAAAACACCTCCCAACAACAGATTAGCTACTCCCCCCGCCGCCATTATTTTTCTGACTTTCTTTACGTATTTTTTTAGATTTATCATTCTATCATCTGTCTTATTTTCATTAGATACGTATTCTGACTCTCTGTTGTTTTTACTCTTTTCTTGCTTATCCCCCGTATTATCAATAATTTTCATAAATTCTTCTATTTTTGGTTCTACAA
>JAUQYS020000048.1:0-1703 GCA_030587585.2 Candidatus Njordarchaeota archaeon | reverse complement strand
CACAGGGTTTCTGAAATACTAATTGGAGATGAAAGCGGAACGATCCTACTTTCTGCATGGGACGATATGATTGAGAAGATAGAGACTGGAAAAACCTATGATGTCAAAAATGCATATATATCAGTTTTCCAGAATTCTATGAGACTAAGCTTAGGAAAATATTCAACAATCACTCAAAGCGATGAAGAAATTGCTGATGAAGATATAAATCGAGATAATAATATGTCTAGCAAAACAGTACAATATAGACCACGTAGTAGAGGTAGAAGAAGATCAAACTGGTTTGATCGTGGACGTAGACGATTCTAAGATCCTAGAGAGATGATCTAGAAATTTTTCTTAGTTTAATTCTAGTTTTTTTCTATTCCCGTTTTTATTAATAGGTCATATTTATATTTGCCTTAGAATTCGATTTGTATGATCCCAAAGTATTAACAATTTTTATGGATGATATTTATGGGTAAGACTGTTTTAGTCACCGTTGGAGCCGGTTTCATCGGAAGCAATATTGTAGAGGAACTCCTAAATCGTGGTTATGATGTCATTGTAATCGACAATTTAAGTTTGGGAAAAACAGATAATATCAAACACCTTCTTGAGAGCAATGTCGATAAGATTCGGTTTATTGAAGGCGATGTCAGAGATATAAAAATTCTGAGCGATCTCGCTGATGAAATCGATTTCATTATACATGAAGCTGCTGCTAGCTCACTTCCAATGTTTGTCCCAGATCCAAGAGAGGGCGTAAAAGTAAATGTACTCGGTTTCTTAAATATATTAGAAATCGCGAGAACCCATGATAATATTAGAAGAATCGTATATGCTACAACTAGTAGTTTGTATGGTGCATTGGAGCCGCCACATAGGGAAGACATGCCAGTAATTCCGAGAACATTCTATGAGTATTCCATGTATGCAAGAGAACATGCTGCAAGAATTTACTATGATCTCTATAATGTAGAAGCCATTGGTGTGAGGTACTTTAGTATATATGGGCCACATGAGGAACACAAAGGCAAATTCGCAAATATAGTAACTCAATTTATGTGGATGTTAATGCGTGGGGAAATGCCCGTGATCTATGGAGATGGAACTCAGACAAGAGATTTTACTTTTGTAAAAGATGCTGCTAAAGCCACAATTCTAGCTATGGAGAAGCCAAACCTTGGTGCAGATATTTTCAACGTGGGAACTGGAAGAGAAACGACATTTAACGATGTCATTCAATTGATTGGAAGATTAATTGGTATTCCTGTGAAGCCAAAATATGTTAAAAATCCGATCAAAAATTATGTCTATAGAACACAAGCAGATACCACAAAGGCTGAGAAGATATTAGGCTTTAAAGCGAAAGTAAGTCTAGAAGAAGGTATGAAGAAAACTTACGAGTATTATAAAAAGAAATTCGAGTAATAAATGATTTTTTATTTCTATATCACTCCAGTTTCTTTTGCAATTTTCTTTGCTTCGCTTACCGTTAAACCTTTTTCTCCAAGAATTGTATATCGTTCTGGTCTGATAGTATGTGCTATAGTAAGTGCTTTAATTACATCTTCCCTTGCGATCCCTAATTCTTTTGCTGTTGTAGGTGCTCCAATATATTTTAGAAATTCTCGAATTTCTTTCCAACGAGGATCCCCTCGATAGTATAGCATCAGAATAGTTCCAACACCGCATTGTTCGCCATGCAGAGCTGGTTTTGG
>JAUQYS020000039.1:0-4698 GCA_030587585.2 Candidatus Njordarchaeota archaeon | reverse complement strand
GTATGAATACATCAAAAAAACGCATGCTTAAAAGTAAGTCATCATCATAAATAAGTGCATAATAATTTTCGTTTTCAAATTCTGCGATAACAACATTCGTCAGAATCTTAATGAATATAGCATCTATTGAGTATACTTCGGTAAACAGCCCAAAATTAATACTTTTTTCATATGACAAAAAACGGTCAATAAAGTAATGCAAAAACTTCAATAGTTTATGAATATCGAGGATAAGGTCGATCCATTCTGCCAATTTTTGACTATCAAGTCTTATAAGATATGGATGTGTTATTTGCCAATCTTGTGGCAGGTTTCTTATAGCATTAAACAAGTATATAATAATCTCTTTTTTTGCTGTCTCTAATTTTTTCTCTATAGCATTCTTTATATCGTCAATTGTTATTCGTTCAGAACCCATGCAAAAACACCAACCCTTTAATATCTTTTTTAAATATTTTTATTATTTTCTATAATGAAAATAATCTGGTGGTAGATATGTCAATCGCAGAAGATGTATTCGAGGAAGTTAAGCCTAAAATAGTCCGTCCAAATCTTTCCGTTGGGCTGATGCTAGGTATAGTTGCAATACTGCTAGATGTAATCGAATACTACGCACTATTCTTCTATTCAGATCCATACGTGCTAATAACGTATCTAAACATCATAATGCCATTGTTTGGTGCTGTTGCGGTATGGCTAATAAAATCATACGATAAGAATTGGAAGGTATTCCTTTCACTATGGTTCATGGAAGGAAGCCTAGTTCTCGGTATGCTGTTACCATTCGGCATCATTGCGGGAGCATGGATTTTATATCGTGCAATCGCAGTAAAGGAGATAAAGAAGGGCGAGTAGAAGGCGGGTTAAGTGATTGAAGAAATAATTTATTTTGTTTTTTTACTTAATATTCTTTTTTTATTCTTAATCCCAACGAAGACATTCTATTACTATGTTGCTTACTTCCTAAAGGCATCAACAATATATGTTCTTGCCCTGACGACAATATATATGTTGCATTTCATTATAGAAGCATATCTTATTGCGGGGGGCTTTATATTCATTCATGTGTATGCGTCATTCTCGGCATTCAAAAGGAGTGTAATAGAATCAAAATATAGAGTATTGTAGCCAAATCCGACAAATATTTTCGTATTTTTTATTCCACATAATATTTTCTTTTAGTATATAGGTGATATGCATGGGAAAAGGATATGTCTTTGTTGCGATAATGTTGTTAATATTAGCATTGGAGTCATATTCGCAGATGAGTTTAGCCCTTGATGACACAAAAGAACTGATATATAGAACATACCCCTTTGATGTTATTGTTCGCTCAAAGTATTATTATGACGTCACAGAAAACCTATCAATAGGCGTTTTAGCGTATAGAACCGACATTTTCTCAATACTTCCGATCTCTAAGATCCGTGTCGGGATATACTACAACGACATTCTTTTGTTCTCTAAAGAATATGATTCAAGCGAATTCGCCACAAGTAGTGAAATAACATATTTACAAACAACGAGAATACCAATAGCTGGAGTCTACAAAATCAAAGTGACGCCAATAGTGTATATTCAGCAATATCAACTGGAACTATCCAAAACAAAAATTAAAACTATCGAAGTAGGGTTCTTTAAAGATATTACAAAACACACAAATGTGTTCATAGACATGATACAGGACATAAACATGGTAACAAAGAGTGCATCATCTCAGATGTTTAGTAGAATAGAATTTACAAGAGGATTAGCAATATCGTTGCAAAAAATAGTTGATACTTATGCAGAATTCAACAAGAAACTATATATCAAAAAGACCCAATATCCGCTAAGATTTTTCATAACAAAATTTGAGACATACGATGTTACCCGATATAACAATATTATAAATGCATTGTCAAGCTTATCCGATTTAGGGGTCGCATACACGACAACAGATATAACATCGGAAGATGAACTTATTGAATATCTTGGTAATCCTCTAGAGGATGGAACGTTCTTAGTTCTTACATATCCAGACAAGTTGTATCCTAGCTCATTTACGCCAGATAGCGAATATTTTAATCGCTATGTTGAACTATTAAAAGTAAGGAACAGATTCATAGTCACATTAGACAATTTCACATCACTTAAGGCAGATCCATATAATATCGAAATTCTAAATACATTTGGAGTAGGTATAACGTCTGACGATATTAGTATTGTAAATACTATACTTGAACAATCGGATTTTGCATCCGAGATTGTTGATAGATTCGATGTATCACTCCCAGCATCGTATAATAGTATGGCTTCGGGATATGCTATACCTAGAATAGCGGACTACTACGAATTCTACACATCACATATATATGATATTTATCCTCAACATGGACTATTAAGACTTCCAAACACGCAATCGTATCTTCTTATGTGTAGTCAAGATGCTTTCGTTCTTAATATCTTAGGCGTCATAAATTTATTTGTAAATGATGTATTTAGTATATACAATAACATCCGATCATTGGTAAGAATAGATACAGGGGCATTAAGGACAAAAATCGAGGAATATACGAAAAAAGTTGAGGATATTATAACGTCCTTCAGTATTAGTGACATAATCAATACAGCCAAAAACTTTACGCAAACGACATTATCAATGTTCATGACAAAATTTGCTAATGACTTAATGAATCAAAGCGATGTCGCAGTATCATCGTTAAACTATATGTATGATTCAATAAATAAACAACTAAACGAAATATTGACTGAGTATGTTCTTTCTATTCAAGAATTGCTTCCAGAGGATATTAAACAATCGCAAGAATACCAGAATAATCGTGATTACGTTTTGGATAAATTAAGAGGTATAGTCGGTGTAATAGCGGGTGGTGTGACGGGGGCTGTATCGGGAATAATACAGAGGGTTGTAAATGTAACACAAGATATATATAGTGTTTCGGCGTCGTATGGATACACACGCACAAGATTAGGAACACGGCAAACAGAAATTCTCCCAAGTGATGTAAAAGAACACATCATAAATTCGTTGATGCGAGTAAAAGAACTGTTTACAAATATAACAACAGCATTGCGAGAAACACTCCTAGCATTGATAAATACAACAAAGGAAATAATATCTAACTTCACAAAGATGATACGAAACTACATACAAATAATCGTAGAAATAATAGAAACACAAGTAGAAAATCTTGTTAACGCTGTTAAGGAAAAAGTAGATGAACTCAAACAAAAAATAAAAGAAAAACTTCATGAGCTAAAAGAAGATATGAAAACAAAATCGGCTATAGCGGGGGCAATTGCGGGGGCTACTGTAGGCTTTATGGCAGGAGGCGTAGTTGGTGCATTGATAGGAGCAGGAGCAGGAGCTTTGTTAGGCTATTTTGGAGCAGAAGCAATTAGTAGTTCTGTTGAGCGGAAATTGGGTGAGATGAGCGAACAATTAGCCAACATGATCGGTGAGGCGGTAGAAGAGGTAGTAGACCTTGTTAGAGACATCACACAAAGAACTTTTGATATTATTGATCTTATTATTACACAAGTAACAACGGTTGTTGATGGTATGGTAATGAATGTCAAGGCAATTATCGCTAGTGTTCTCGAAGTTATTGAGGGACAAATGGATACAATTTTTGGTTTTATTGATAACATAATCGCCCACATCGGCGAACTTACGGATGTTGTCTATCAAAACCTACAAGGACTTTTGGGAACTATGAGTAATATAACAAACAGAATAATGGAAAATGTAATTAGCCCGACAATGCAGATGGTAATGTCATCGCAGATGAATATCACAACGATGCTGTCCCAAAATATTAATCAATTTATAAGCGACCTTCAATTTTCCGTTTTGATACCTGCACTTAACCAATTCAATACGAAATTCATGGATATGCAAAAAGAAATGTATGCCTACTTTACAGAACTAGCAAATAAAACCGCAGAGATATTTACATACTTTTCGGAACAATTTAACATGCTTGCAAATGAGCTAGCAAACTTACAAAGTTATATCGTAAATTACACCACAGGGCTATCAAATATTTATGACAAGTATCTTTCTGGCATCATGGAATTTGAAAATATGATAGAGAACATAGACAAATTTATGAATGATACAAGCAATATATTAGATCTCATCCAAAACATAACCCTAAAACTTGATTACTATTCTCCCGCTCTATCATACAGTATGATACATTATGTAGAAAAGATACTAAATCATTTAAGTGATATGGCGAGAGGGCTATTTAGCATTCAGAATGTCAGATTAAATACGAATAATTTCAATTTCACGATGTCTGCATTCGGGAAATTGGTATCTCTAACATCAATCGAAAAAAAGATAGATATACTGCCGTTAGGGATAATAAAAGATAAGTTGTATCTAATCGTGAATACACCAAAAACATTTGACACAAACGAGATTTTTGTGCGAGGAATAACATCGAGGGAATTACGAGAGATATCGATATCGGTTGGCATAAACATACTTTCATTATCGTTGTCTTCAATAAGGGATAATATCGTTCTGGCGGGCATTAAATTAAGTTCATCGCCAGCGATATTCTATGCGGAAGTATCTGATGTAATATACATTGAAGGATATAATGAACCTGTAGGCGAATTAACAGTTCGTTTTCCAATCATCGTTAAATACGGCGAACAAATATATTTATATCTAAGTTACAG
>JAUQYS020000018.1:0-1725 GCA_030587585.2 Candidatus Njordarchaeota archaeon | reverse complement strand
AGGTCGGCAACTAGTTTTTTCTTTTTGGCGTTTTTCTCGGGAGCTTGTTATGCCTTAGATCCCAATAGAGGTTTATTATCAGTGATATCAAGTGCAAAACTAGGTTTAGTTAAAGCAACAACACTACATGAATATCTTGCCCAATTACCTATAATTGGGCTTATAATGGCATCTTTTGGTATTGCTGCGGCAGTGGGTGCGCTGATAATGGGATCGTATACGGATAAGATGGGGCATAGAAAGTCTTATTATCTTTCTTTGACCGGATTTTTATTTGCGTTATCATTGTGGCTAATTGATCTGGAAGTGGTTGGTATGGTTTTCTTTCCGAAGAATCCTATTCTTGGAGGGATAGTACTTTTGTCTGTTATATTAGGATTTTTTGAGGGATGGAATTTTGTTGCTTGGGAAACATTAATAGCTGATCTTTGTCCTCCTCAACTTACAAGTTTTGTATTTCAATATGGAATGACTGGGACGCATTTTAGTGCTTTCTTAGTAGCTTTTGTTGCTGGGTACATTATAGAATCTTATGGTATTATTGCTACGTTAATAATTGTAATCTCGATCATTGCTGTTGGTTATATCCCAGTTCTGTTTTTCAGACCGTTTAGAACATCAAAAATAATTTTAGGTGGTGAGTGATTTTGAGTGTGAAATTTATAGTCTCTATTCTGGTGATAGTTCTTTCTATAGTTCTCTATATATTATTGTTTTTGCTTGCTAAGAAGTGGTACAAAGAGCTTGTTCAAGAAGGGAAGAAAGCCACAGAGTAGTGGTGATCTCTATTTTTTTGGATATCTTGCTTTTTTGTTCTTTTGGATTATTGTTGATAGTTATTTTTCTGTCTTATAGGCGTTATCTTGCCGGAGAGCATGTCTGCTTATTAGCTATCAGACACATTGTTGGCGCAATTGTGGGTACAGTAGATCAAATATTGATGATTTTATTTTGCTTTCAAAGATATTTTTATGCTGAGATATTCATTTTTGATTATCTGATATACACATTATGGTACCTTCTGTTTCCATATATGGACGAACCAGATCGCATCAAAATTGCAAAGTGGCTTATAATTTCAGTCATAGTTAGCACAGTTTTTGAGCAGATATCTCTTAGAATCATTACGTTTTTCTTGTATGATAAGAGTTTTATTCCATATCCGACGGAACCGATTAGATGGACAATAATACATACGGTTTTGTTTTATTTTTTTATCCATGGCTTAGCTTTATTCATAATTTTTTCTATTCGTAGAATGAAGCCAACATGCGGCTTGCCATAATAAGTAGTAGTATTTATGTCAGTATCCTTTTTTTGTTTTTTTTCTTTATATATTGTTTTAGTCTTTTGATCAGAGCTGATGAAAAATGGTTCCAAATGACTTACTTGCGTTTGTAGGTTCATTCATTTATGTAGGCGCCATAATATATATCTCTAAGATCCTCAGAAAAAGAGGATATGATATGCATTCTCTAAGAGAAACAACTCATATTTTGATGGGTGTTTGGCCAATATTCTGGTGTTTTTTTGAAACAAAGCTTGTAGCGGTTTTGGTTACGTTAATAGTTACGTTGTTTTTGATTCTTGCTCCTAAGAACATTAGGAAGATTTATTCGGGAGGTGAGGAGAAACATTATGGTTTGGTTATATATAGCGTAATGTTTACGTTTGTAACGTTTTTCTTTTGGATGACACCTGTAGGGGCAGCCGCCATATTTACTT
>JAUQYS020000423.1:0-2488 GCA_030587585.2 Candidatus Njordarchaeota archaeon | reverse complement strand
TAGCTGATGCAAACAAAGTGGCTATGCCCGCTAATTGGCCTAATAACGAGCTTGTAGGCGATGAAGTTATTGTGCCTCCTGCGACGAGTATAAGCGAGGCCCAGGAGAGGCTAAAGAAATACAAGTGCTATGATTGGTGGTTCTGTCATAAAAAAGTATAATAATAGTATAATTATATGGGGAATTTTTATGCCAATTACTAATTTTTTTAGAACTGAGGATTGGAAAAAAGAAAAACACGTTCCAGTAATAGAGATTGTCGGCGAGAAGAAAAAGGGAGCCCCAATAACAGTGAGAGTTACTGTTGGTAAAGAAATAAAGCATCCAAATACGACCGAGCACCATATAAGATGGATAAAGCTCTTGTTTTGGCCAAAAGATTCGGCTTTCCCTTATGATATCGGTACCGCCGAATTTAGCGCACATGGAGAATCTACAAAAGGACCCAATACAAGCGGAATATATACGGAGCCGATTGCTTATTTTGTTTTTAAGACCGAAAATCCAGGAAAACTAATAGCGTTATCATACTGTAACATTCATGGTATATGGGCAAACGAAGAAGATTTTAGTTTTGATTGAATTACTTTTCTTTTTTTGGTGTATCTATGAGTATCATAAAAAAAGTAGTAGAAAAGTTTCATGAGAAATTTTATCCAGAAGTAAAAGTCGCATATGTTGGTTCTGGCCATAAGTCCCATGCATTTATTTTTTCGGGGCCTTTTTGTGCGTCGTGTGGATTATACGATTATTTTGATGATTTTGCAATAATGCTAAGCGAGCATTTGGGGGAGAAATATGTGCCTACAGAGATAGATAAGGTAGACGGCGAAGATATGTGGGTTGTGATTTTTGAGGCAATCGACAAAAAAACCAAAAGATACGAAAGATAAGAGAGATATTTCTACTAAACTGTTTTGATAAAAACTACGAATGATGGATTCTAATTTGCGATTTATTTGGATAAATAGATGGAATATAGATCTTTTTATGTAGATTCTTTTGTTATAATATAATTGTAGCCATAGTATGTATGGGTCTATCGTTATGCTTGATTCAGAGTTTATTGTATCTCAACTTAGCAGATATTTTCGCGACAATGGTTACATTGTTTTTGCAGTGTTGTTTGGTTCTTTTGCGAGAAATCAGGCAAGAGATATGAGCGATATAGACATAGCTGTATATCCCTCGAAAGAGCTTACACTTGATGAAAAAATAGAACTAATATATTATGTAGCTAAGTGTCTCGATGTTTGCGAAGATAGGATTAATATTGTTTTTCTCAACAATTTAACGCCGTTAGAGCTCCGCTATAAGATATTTAGGGATGGTATCTTAATATTTTCGCGAAATATCGATGTATATCGCAGGTTCCGTGATGAATCGATCTCTATGTATATAGATTTCATGCTCTCTTTGAGGACTGTTGGATACGGAGAAAAATATATAAAAAAAATAAGGGCAGAGGTATATGGAGCTAAAAGAAAGAATTGAATACATAAGAAAATGCATAAGACATATTGATCAAATGTGTGAAGAATCAGGCCCAGATGCCGTAATAAAATCTTCTTTTCACTATGTCTTCAGTATTATATATGCTTCAGACATCAATACAAGCGATAATAGATATTGGGCTAAGGTTCTTTGGCTGAAAAAGGAGAAAGACCGCCGCAACAATATTCTGATATCGGAAATATACTCGAAGAATGCGAAGTTTTAACGCCAAGTGATGCTGAACTATTCAGAAAAATTGTGGGCTTTAGAAATATTATTGTTCATAGATACGTTGGTATAGACACAGACTTGCTCTATAAGATCGTGAAGAACAAACTATATCATGACATACTGCGTATTTCTCTTAGAATTGTAGAAGAGGCAGAGAATCTAGGGATAGGTCCCTAGTGCTCTCAGATTATTCTCATAAGGTGCTATTTTTAAAATATAGAAATTAATGGGTTAGAAAAAGTTAACTGTTGATGATTTTATTTTGCTTTTTCTTCTCGTATCTTCTGTGCGATTATGTCTGGTTGTACGCCATATTTTCTAAAATACTCGAACATGATGGTTAAAAGACTGTCTGCTAGCTTTATCATGCCATTATTGACAACTATTTTCTTCTTTGATGAGTTAATATATATTCTTTGCGGTAGCTTTTTGTTTCGGAGTCTTAGTGACATTAATCTTCGCATAAGTTCAGCAAACTGATTGGCATCAAGTTTTTCGTTTAGTTTTTTGAATTTTGGGGGAAGATTTTCGAATATATTTTTCATAGCGTCATACATATGAATCACGATATAATATCTGCTCACCATATTTATAAATGCTAGTAATTTTCAGCTAATATCTTAAAATATCCATAATCCTTGCTGACAAATATAAGCTCTTTGTTAAAAATTCCCAATTGGTAGATTTTTTCAGTGTTACAAAATGAGAGAACAGAAAATTATACGTAATGTTATAACATTAAGCGTCTTGGCATTTGTCATAA
>JAUQYS020000399.1:0-2278 GCA_030587585.2 Candidatus Njordarchaeota archaeon | reverse complement strand
TGAAGACTTGGCATTCCACAGACTATAATGCTTATCGTCAGCCATGCAAGTATTATCGCAAGTATTCTATGACCAGTTAGTAACGAAAAAAACAGTACCCTCTGAAACAGAAAGCCAAGAATAATAGAAATAGGCATTGGAGCTAACAATACCATATATACTTCCCGTGACTTCCTCTTGTATATGTCTGAGAAGAATGACAATCCGGCCGCTGTATGTTCTCCGGTAATATGCGTTCCCAAAAGCAGATATGTCCCATGTCCAAATATTTTCGCGAAAATATAATGTGACGCCATATGCAGGATTGTTCCTGGAAACAAAATTATCTTAACGAACTTGGCCATCCCGCTCCAAGCATATTCCAATAACAAGAGCACCAACCAAGCGAAAATAAGAAACCCAATATTGAACGCCAATCCCATTATGATATTTCCTACAATACTAAAAATACCAGCAGCAACCTCCAATTTAACCACCGAAAAGTTTTTTAGCTCTTCTATCTATAATAAACACAAATCCTTTCTTGCCTCTTCTACCAACACGCCCCATCGCTTGTACTAAAGCCGAAATCATACTACTTTCTATGTATGCTCTTTCTAATATGTCCATATCTATGCCATATTCTCTACTATAAACACCCAAAATCTTGATCTCTTTTTTTGTGATTTTTGGGTAAGGCAGGCCGGCTATTATGACTGCCCTAAAGCTATGCGGAAGATCTACACCCTCAGAGATTCTACTTCTAAATACTGCAATCACAATTTTGCCCTGTTCTATCTTATCTCTGACAAGAGGAGCTTTAATTATTCTTGATAATGCCGTAGCTATATCATAATTTGGCGCAAACACTATAACATTGCCATCTATTTTTTCTGCTATTTTGAGAATAAGCTCTGCGTATTTCTGTAGTGTAAATTTTGTGCGTTCTTTATATGCCATAGATATGTCTGAATCAACTACTCTTACTGTTCTATTGGGGCTCTTCATCAAGCCTGGAATAACCACCATTTCATGATCTAAGTTACCAGCGAATAATATCTCAAAAAATTTTGATGGATACAACGTCGAACTCATTATTATCATCTTTTTGATGTCATCTATTCTATTTTTGATTATTTCTATTGGTGCCTGCACTTTTATTATGCTATCGTTCATTTTAATCTCTGCTCCTCGTGTTTGTCGATATTGATAATAGCTCGACACAGCTTTCGATTCTTTGTATTTTCCATCTCTCCATAGCGCAACTACAAGCTTTCCAATATTTTTCCCACCTTTCAAATAATATTCATCTACTAGTTCTTGGCCCATTCTTAGATCAATCTCACAAAATTCCCTATGCATCAATATAAAATTATGAGCTTCGTCCAAAATTATGATGTCTAGTCGCCCTAAGAGAGAAAAGAGCTCATCATCAGAAAAATATTCGTGAACACCAAAAACTATGTCTGCTTTTTGAAGAAGCTCTTTAATTATTATATATGGGCATCTCCCACCACTGCTAAGCACATGTATGTATTCCTCCTGAAGCTCCAATACGGTTCCTCTAAGCATTTTTTCTATATCCTTTGTATTCCTTCTCTTTAACCTGTCACAATCAATAGCTGGACACAAAAAACGTATAGGAACATCACCACTAGCATGCATAACACATAACTCCTTTTTGCTCGGTGTGGGTAATATCAATAAATCTTGTTTTATTCGTTCAACAATTCTTTTTGCAATCCTAAGAGCATGCTCTATTTCCTTCCTTGTTCTAAGAAATAACGCACTTCTTTTGCCTAGTAATGCGTTATAGATCATATATGCCACTGCGACGCTTGTTTTTCCCATTCCAGCCGGCGCTCTTAATAAAATTAGTTTCTTCGGAACTAAAAAATACTTTTCTAGTTTTTTCATGCTTTCTGTTGCCCAAGGTATGAGCTCTGCGAAGCCCAAGACTTGTCAGCCCTCAATAACCAAAGCTTCTTTAAGATCTTCTTCTGGTATCTCTGCTTTCCTTGAGTATAGTATCAGAATTATTGGGGGGATTACGATGCTTAGAACAAATAGCGTTCTAGACCACTGAGTAATAGACTCTGATTCACTCATACTACTTCCAGACCCAACAGAGACTATTGCTATCGTAGAGTTTCCATAAACTATGCCTTCGTCAAAGAAAGTGTTTACTATGTCTATCTTAATTGTGTTCATCGAATTTAATGTCACTGATACTATCTTTGTTTTTGATATTGAAAATGTTATGTTGTTTATCGTTATTTTGATTGTTAGGCTACCCTTC
>JAUQYS020000071.1:0-2580 GCA_030587585.2 Candidatus Njordarchaeota archaeon | reverse complement strand
AAATTCATCATTGTAAGGCCCTACGGACTGATACGCTAATACCTCGGAACCATCATCAGCACACCATAAAAACAAATAATATGGGAACCGTGTAGTATCATTCCAACTCAATTTTGATGTAAGGAAAAATCTTATCCCAACATGCCTTAATATTTTCGGGAGCGATATTGGAAATCCAAAGCTGTCTGGAAACCATGCAATTTTTATGTTTGTTCCGAATTTCTTTCTCACGTACATAATTCCATACAAAAACTGGCGAATGAGAGATTCGCCTAGGGGCAAGTTCGTATCGCATTCTACCCATGATCCTCCCACGACCTCCCATTTACCTTCTCGTATTCGCTTCTTTATTTGTCCGAAGATCTCAGGATAATACTTCTCCATCCACTCATAAAAAATAATGTTGCTCTGAGCATAAACAATACCGTACTTCTCTATAAAATCTAGGGCACGGATAAATGTCCTGAGGCAAACTTTTAATGTTTCTTCTTTCGTCCAAAGCCAAGCAACATCAATATGACTATTCGAAACCAGATACACACCACATTTTTCTCGCTTCAAAAAAACACACCGAAATAACGGATAAAATACTAAAAGAATCTATTTTAGCACAGAATATCTATCTAACTCAAACTAAACACATAAACTTTCTGCAAATAAGCGACAAAAATTGAGATAGTTCATATCGAAGAATAGCCAGCTTTAGTATGCTGAATAAGTATATGCTTCTGGATATGGAATATTCTGCATCTTCCTAACCAAAGAGAAGGGATATTATATCCATAAACATGGCTTGATATCCCAGCGATGAAGTCAGCGATCTCTAATCCAAGAGTATTAATACTACTTTTAAACACAAATTCGATAGATATTCTAAGCGCTTTAAGAATACGCTTCAGGTTTTCCTTTGATAATTGAAAACAACTACCAAACACGATTTTATGTATTCTAAATGTTCTTAGTATAATCCAGAATAACAAAAACTTTAGCTATTTTTCAAAGTCTATTCCAGTCTGTTATGTCGTTGATGCTTTTAGTATGCTTATAACGTCTCTTAGGTCTCTGTTGTTTATGTAGTAAGTACACAGTCTATATTACTACTTTCTATTGTTCTTATCACTTGCTCTACGGACTCTCGAAACATCTTTTTTATGCACCATAATAACGAATATATCTATTAGCTCTGCAGAAAGCTTAAGTCTTAATTCTGGGTTTAGCTTTCTAGAATCTTTCTTAACACTTTCTATATGTCATAATAGATCCTCTGTAAGATTAAAGTCTGTGTTGCCACACCGCAAAACTCCCATAGCAGCTATATATTAATAAACTACATTTTTTAATTATTGTTTTTCGCTGAGATATATCACATTATTTAGTCCTCTAAAATGTTCGTCTCCAGTCACGATTTTTGCATTAATGTTTTTCGCTAGGGCTAGGATGTAATAGTCTATCATGCTTAGTTTTCTTTTTATTCCTAGGTTTTTTATGTTTTGTTGCAATATTTCTTGTGCTTCTATTAGCGATATTAGAACATTGTCTCGTATTGGATCAACCACTGACATTTCTCGTATTATTTTTAGTCGCTGTCTGATTGTCTCGGCATCGAATTGCTCTCTAGAATACTTGTTAGCTATTTCGAGAAGAACAACAGAAGGAGTATAAATTATATCGGCATTCACTATCAGATTCCTTACAATATATCCTTTCTCAGTCCCAGCGAAATACTCTATCCATGCATATGAATCAAACACGAGAATCAAGTCTATCCTCCTCAGTAAATCCAGATATTTTTCCCTTATCGACACCAAAAAATCTGTCCGCAAGCTTTTTTCTCTTTTCTTTCAATAAATTTATTATAACCTCCTCTAATGATCGCGCTCCCATAAGCTTTTTTTCCTCTTCTAGAACCTCAACAAGCCATTTTGAGACCCTTATAGTAGTAGACAATAATATCACCTCTATAATATATTATATATAGTATATGATATACAATAGAAAAAATTAAAATCGATCATTAAGGCTTTTTCTCAGGTAGTGTTAATATTCTCAACAAAATAGCTTTGATAGAGAATTTTATAGATCCATAGGTGTGTATTTTTAGTAGATATTTGCTTACAGTATTATTTTTGTTATTGGTGATAGATTTATTGCAAGTATGGCGTATATTATGGCACATAGGGCTATCTTTGTATTCATATCTATTTTGTTTAGATGGCGACCAATTAAACTGAGTATCATTATTGTTGCTACATGAATATTAGTCATAGATAACATTATTATGAAGCTTCTTGGAGAGATTATCAACGTGAATAATACAATGAGTATTGTTGGTGGTAATAGTAGTACTACAATATCCAGAAACTCGTACAAAATGTGCATAGAAGTTTTTTTGTTTCTAAAGATACTAATCCTAAAGTAGAACCAAAAAATGATTATCGCTATTATTAGGAAAATTGGAAATGCATAGATTCGTATTATAAGGCTAGGCATCAAGCTAAATCTTATAGATCCTATCGTTATTTCTCTAATTATTATTGGTATGAAGCCCAGCGCTAGACCAAAAGCGATATTTTTAAGCTT
>JAUQYS020000307.1:0-1691 GCA_030587585.2 Candidatus Njordarchaeota archaeon | reverse complement strand
TAGTATCGCAAATAGAATTCTTAATGTTTTAGGTTTGACTTTCTTGGATATTCTTGCACCTATCTGAGCACCGATGACCGCTCCTATGCCCAGCAACATTCCATAGATAGGTACTATTTGACCATACATAAAATGTTGCGTAAGACCCGTAAAAGAAGTTGCCACGATAATAAAGCAAGAAGTAGCTACGGCGAAATGTATAGGTATATGCAGAACAAGTACCATTATTGGAACGTTTAGCACTCCTCCACCTATACCCAAAGTAGCTGATAGGAAACCAGCCATAAAAGCAAAAATAAGGGATTTAGCTATGTCAGCTCGACTAAGATCTTGTGAAGGCTCAGGAATATCAACCTGTTGTCTTTCTTTTTTTCTAATAATATTAAAAGATACAAACAACAAAAACAGCGAGAAGAATATTCTTAGATGTTCTTCCTGTATTATTGTCGTAAAATATGCCCCCAATATCGCTCCCGGGATAGTAGCAACATCAAAGATTAAACCAATCTTATAGACTATCCTTTTCTGACGCCAATAAGCTATCATAGAAGACATACTCGTAATGAATACCGCGAGTAATGACGTACCAACCGCCATTTTTGTCTGAAGCCCAAAAACAAGTATTAATATCGGTACAAATAATACTCCTCCTCCTATACCAAAGAATGCTGCTACAATACCAACAACTAGGCCTAGTATCGGAGCCAAAAATACAGTATCCATCCACTTTTACACCACATATATGAGAATATAAAAGGATAATAAAATACAGATAAATAAAAAATCTTTCACCAATAATCATAGCTATGTTCTTCCTCTGAGGCCTCATAGTATACTACTGTCGACGGCAATATGAATGGTTTTTCCTCTTTTTTCTTTTTCTTGTAGAAATAGGTATATATCGCTCCAAACATCATACCACCGACATGTGCTAAGTGTGCTACAGCATCAGCATATGCAATAAGCCCCAAAAGAGTTTCTATCAGAAAGAAGAAAAGTAATAATACCCACGCTGGAAGAATTAGAAAACCAACGAACATAAATATCATTAGTTTCCTCTTTGGGTAAAGCACGGCGTATGCCGCCATTATTCCAAAAACTGCGCCAGATGCTCCTACTGCTGGTGCATATTTGAAAGGTGTTAATAATATATGCAGAAGCGCACCAAATATCCCCGATAGAAAATAAATCAGTAAAAATTTTTCACGACCGAATTCTTTTTCACATTCAGGACCAAAAATAAATAATGCATACATATTTAGGAAAATATGCAAAACACCTGCATGCAGGAACATATGAGTAATTATCGTCCAGATAGATTTTCCTTGAAGAATATCGTATGGAACCAGAGCTAGAGCATTGATGACAGGAGGGTACGCTATCTCGATTATAAATACAACAACATTGATAATAATAAGCCACTTAACAACTTTTGGTTCAAAATAGTCTCTCCTCATTCCTGGCATATAAAAAATCATTAATAGCACCACCACTATATTGAGCCAAACATAGATTCTAAAATTTCATTTTTATTATTTTTGAAATATACCAAGAAAAAATAACATAACAAAATGACACAATAAAAAAATAGGAATCAGTCTGCAGGAGTTATATTTGCCTGTCTTTCTAAGTCTATTTCAACCTCATCTAATTCTTCTACTGGCTTGAGATCAAGTAGCTTTGGTTTCTGA
>JAUQYS020000148.1:0-2587 GCA_030587585.2 Candidatus Njordarchaeota archaeon | reverse complement strand
CTCTTTAGCTTCCTTAGCCTCCCTAGCCGCTTCTTCAGCTTTTTCTTTAGCTTCCTTAGCCTCCCTAGCGGCCTCCTCAGCCTTCTCTTTAGCTATCAATGTCTGCTTCGCACGCCAAAGAGCTATAGCAGATGTAACTTCGACTATGTGATACTTTGTATACTTTTCATCCGCCATTTTTTCTTCTATCTTTTTTATTAGCATATCATATAATTCCTGTATAGATAGTGTCCTAACTATGTGTCCAGGCATATAGAAGATTACTGTTTTAAGTATTTCTCGGTCAGTTTTATCTACAAAATAAATGAACACTACAATTAGTCCATCCTCCCACGGTTTTATGCTTTCTTTCAGCTTTCGTATAGTCGCTTTTAAGTTTCCAGATATGCATGTTTTTTCATTGATCCGATATATGATCTGGTTTTTGAAGTAAAGTTCTATGTCTGCCGATTCGCGTGGTTGTGGGCCAGGATATACAACTATTTTATCGAATTCGAGCTCTAAGTCATCTTTAACTTTTGGTAGGATATTTTTTAACATTGTGGTTGCGAACTTAGAAATGTCGATTGCTTCCTCAACAACAGCTATTTTGATAAGATTCTCGATTTCTTCTTGTGCTAGAGCCACAGCATCCAATACAATACACCTATTCACTAAAATATTTGTTTCACTAGAATATTAAAAAAGCATCAAAAAATATAAATCTAAAAAAATTAAATTCGAATGCATATTTCTTAGCTTTTCTCTTCTTGGATTTTTTCTCTAATTTTGTCAAACGATTTTTGTGCTTTTGATAGTATCTTATTTTCGTCAAGATATAGAATTCTGCCTTCACGCATTAGGATCTCCCCGTTGACTATTACTGTGTGGACATTTTTACTGCTTCCACTATAGACGAGTGTCGATATTGGATCCGAAAAAGGAGTTGTATTTTCTTTATGTATGTCCACAATGATGATGTCCGCTTTTTTTCCAGCTTCGATAGAACCAATCATTTTTTCCATCATGATAGATCTCGCTCCCAAGATTGTCGCCATTTTCAATGTATCAAGAGCTGAAAGAGCTTCAGGATTTAATGTCGCAACCTTGTGCAGCAGAGGCGTAACTCTAATAACATCAAACATATCCATATTATTGTTACTGGCCGCTCCATCGGTTGCTAAGCTGACAACTATATTTCTTTTCAGCATTAATGGTATTGGAGCAATACCCGATGCGAGATACATATTACTTATGGGATTGTGTGAGACTTTTGTTTTTGTCTTAGCGAGTAATTCTATTTCCTTTTCATCTACCCAAACAAGATGTACTCCTAGGACATTTCTGTCTAGAAGTCCTATCCTATAAGCAAACTCGACTTCAGATCCGCCTCTATGTTTTATACTGTATTCTTTCTCCTTTCTCGTCTCGTTCATATGAACCGTTATACCCGTCTTAAATTCGTCTGCTAGTTGTTTCGTTATTTCTAGTAGCTCTTCAGTACACCAATTAATCGTTCCTGGAGCAAGCCACAATTTGAACATATCATCATTTCTATGATATTTTAAGAAGGCATTCCTGAGATTCCTGTATATGGTTTTTGTATCTCTAATAGCAATCGTAGGTGCTCCGATATCTCTTCCAGTATCCTGATAGCCATAGCCCAGAATACTGCGTATTTTTCCATCCTTTAACGCATGTACAACTTTTTCTATGTGCCCATCATTTACATTCAGCACATGCTCATATGCCAATAGTGTTGTTGTTCCAGATTTTATTGCTTCAATTATTCCCAACATCGCTGCATTATAATAGTCATCGGGAGACATATACATAGCCACTGGTCTCCACGCACGTACAAACCATTTATGGAGATCCACATCAACACCAAGATTCTTTCCCAAAGTCTGAAAGAGATGAACATGTGTATTTATTAGGCCCGGCATAACAATATTTTTTTCTGCATTTATTGACTCATAACCATATTTTAGTTTTATTTCAGATGTTTTTCCAACATCAACTATCCTGCCGTCTTCTACAACAACCGCCCCATCTTTTATAATCTTGTTGTTCTGGTTCATTGTTAGTATTATCCCATTCTCGATGATGTACTCCACCATACTCACCTCTACAATTTATCTGTCTGCTAATTATACAAAATCACTGGGTGCCATTGTTGGTGAAGAGCCATAGGCAAGAAATCAAATTATATTTAAAAAACAAAGATAAAACAAAAAGGCAGATATGCCATAATGCCCAAAATCTTTTTCAGACGAAATAATACACCATCAAAAGTCGTGCATATACCATTTACATAATATAAGGAAATATCATTTTTACTTTTTCCTTTATTTTATCCAAGACCTCATTTTTTAAAACTATAACATCTCCGCCTAATACTTCTGGTGCGATTTCACTTTCTATCTCGCGAACGATCTGGCTAACTGATTCTTGAAGCATTTTGGATGGTTTCTCTACAAACAAGTATCCAACTACTTTTTTTCCAGCATAAACCATGATAAAATAGTCACCTAATGATATAAAGTTTAGAGAAACTTTCTTTCCTATTATCTCTTTAAGAATAGAAGAAACACCGGAGAGCGCTGAG
>JAUQYS020000088.1:0-1867 GCA_030587585.2 Candidatus Njordarchaeota archaeon | reverse complement strand
TTTTGAGATAGGTTTGGTAGGAATAGGAGTTTTGCTTTCCTTTATGGCTACATTCGAGAAATATAGATGGACAATAATACTTGGGGGGATGTCTTTGAGCTCAATGCTAGCTGGATTAAGCGGCGATCCAGAAATATTTAATACAATAAAAGAAGCCTTGGGGATTCCAGCCGAGTATGGTGTCTACGTGGATTATGTTGTATCATTTTTGTTGTATATTGGCTCAATTCTGCTTGTTACGGCGTTATTAGCTGGTGCAGGATACATAAAGTTATCCAAGATAGTTGTTGTTTTGTGTTTGATAGCAACCGTTTTTACTTTAATTTCTGTGCTGATGGATTTATCAAATATACGAAACTATTTTGATATTGTAGCTTTGCTGCAATATATAAGAACAGTGTGCACAATATTTGTCTATGCGGGGGGCATATATTTTATCAAAAAGGCATAGCTAGTTTTGGTAGATTTTGATGAAGTTTTTAAAAATCATTTTTATTTTCTTCTTGCTTCTGAATATAAATTATGCTGATAGGCCGCAGCAAGACGAGTTTTCGAGTACATCTTGGTTTTCTTCTGATAATATATCCACTTTTGTATGTCCTGACTCATCTTTTAGTGCAATAAGTAATGTTCTTTTATCTGCCGATCGTAGCATTGACATAATGGTATATGAGTTCTGGTCACGAGAAATTTATAAGATTATTGATAATGTTACATCGAAGGGCGTACGGGTTAGGGTTTTATTAGAGAAGGACACATATAGTGATTATGGTACACAATGGAACATGAATATATCCAATATGCTTTACGAATTGAAGCAAGAGGGTAGACCAGTCGAGATAAGACTAGAACAATCCGACAATTTTATGCATGCTAAGATTATGATAATTGATGAGTCGATAGTTATATTAGGAAGTGAAAACTATATGCCTACGTCGTTTCCAAAAAATCCCAACAATATAGAGCTTAGACCATATACAACGGCTTCTAGGGGGTGGGGTGTTGTTATTAGAGATAGTGATTTTGCTCGGGAGTGTCTAGATGTGTTCGAATCTATATATGAGCAATCTGAGGATTACAATCCGAATAAGCATGGAGTGGGCTCAGCACCATATTATAGTGGTAAGCTATCATATATTCCGAAGGTAGCGACTTTTTCCGAGACTAACGTGGATGTTATGTTGCTGAAAACACCAGGTAATTCGCTTGAAATGATAAAATGGATGATTAATCATGCTAACTACACGATACTTATTGAACAAATGTATATTAAGTCGGCTGATTCTTCTGTTTCCGAGTTATTGAATGCTCTAAAAAATGCTAGAAAGCGTGGCGTAACAATACAGATAATAGTGGAAGATGATTCTATTGGAAACTATAATGAGGTAAAATCTACACTCATATCTATGGGTTTTCATGTTGTTCCAGCATTTAAATATTGTAATGCATTATTTCTTCATAATAAAGGACTTATTGTGGACGACTATTTGGTTCTTGTTGGTTCGATAAATTGGTCGGGAGCAGCCTTGAGCTCTAATACAGAGTTAGGAGTTGTTGTCAAGTCACGTAGCATAGCTAGATTTTTCAGGGAAGCATTTGCTTTGGATTGGAATTATAGTTCCAGCTCGCCATTCGATAGTGATGGGGATGGACTAAGCAACTTTTTTGAAATAGAGCATGGCTTTGATCCGTATAAAAAAGATAGTGATGGAGACGGCATATCAGATTATGATGAAGTATATCTTTATGGTAATGTGAATACATTTTCTTCTACAACTCTTGAGCCCGAGAACAATACGACTATAATTATATTAGTGACATTGGTAGTAGTATCAGTCGTAATGATTACTATAATATGGTTATACTC
>JAUQYS020000064.1:0-2601 GCA_030587585.2 Candidatus Njordarchaeota archaeon | reverse complement strand
GAAGGTACTATCCTACTATGCTGGCCTATTATTTACTTAGGATTATTATGCGCGTTATCGTGGATCATGGACAAAAAATACGGCATAGAAAAATATTCCCATTACTATGTTTATAGTGAATTGTTATTGGCTACATTCGTATTCTTTCTGTTTGGACTAAAAATAGAGACCACAATAATACTCGCAATATCCGGATTCCTATCTATATATGGGGGTATAATTATAAACAGGAAAAATGTACGGCTTGCTGGAATACTCACATTAATAATAGTATTGGTTAAGGCCACATATGATATAATAATTCAGGTCACCATAATGGAAATTTCTCTCGTACTCAAAGTAACTGTCAGTCTGCTGTTGATAGGGCTTCTATTAATAGGGGTATCTTATTTATATCTTAAATTCTATAAAGTCTCTATGAGCACGGGATCTGAATAGCTTTTTGACTTATGCTGAGTGTCTTTGTTGTTGCTAAATATCAGAGACCTCCATGTTTCGTATCGGATAAGCAAGTATTTGGTTGGGCATTTAAAAGAACATGATTTTGTCGACGAAATTTCTCGCTATATTAGCTTTGCTGAGGGGGTTTCGGATCTCGTTACATTTGACAAAATATTGGAAGAAAAAATTGGGGCTCTTGTCTCTGAGGAAGTTAAAAAATATAGGAGCCTAGGAATGATGAATCTCTATGCACTAAACGGCGTGAATCTAGATATAGACGAAGGCACAATACTGGCCTGTGTAGGAGAATCAGGATGCGGGAAGACTACACTCGCGCACGCCATACTTGGCGTCCTTCCAGAAAATGCCTCTGTCCAGGGCTCGATAGTATTTGAGGAAAAAAATTTAGTGGATATCGATAAAAAAGAGTTTACTCTTCTAAGAGCCCGAAAAATGGGCTACATTGGACAGGGATCATATACATATCTAAATCCTATGTTTACTAATGCTTTTCAAGTGTTGGAATCAGCCATGTTGGCCACGAACAATAGTCTAGATGAGGCATACAATAATTTTATAAAAGCAGCTCGACACGCACAACTAGATAGCAGACTTCTATTATCATATCCAAGGAAACTCAGCGGCGGCGAAATAAGACGCGTTGCTTTTGCTATGGCGCTTTCTAAGAACCCAAGACTATTAATTTGTGACGAGCCTTTCCGAAACCTTGATGTTTATATGGCCAAAAGCTTAGCAAACGTATTGAGAGAGATCATAGGAAAATTTGAGACCACTGCGATTATATTTACGCACAATCTTGCTTTGATGGCTGAGTTTGCTGATGAAATAGCGGTCATGTATCAGGGGACTATTGTTGAGAGAGGAAAAACTATAGATATATTTAAAAATCCATATCATCCATACACAAAGGGGCTCATCGGAGCCATCCCGGATCCACGTAAACCTAAGAAGAGACTCATATATGTCCCTGGGGAGCCTCTACCGAGGATCGTTAAGATATCTTTTTGTCCATTTTTTAATCGTTGTCCTATAGCTAGTGAAGAATGTATAAGGAATAGGCCTAGTCTTAAAAATTTCGATGGTAGATTAGTCGCATGCCACAACATAGAGGAGATATATAATTTATCACCTATTGAGTTTTGGGAACCATACATAGAATAATCTCGAAAATAGACTCACATAGCATTATTTTGTGGATCTTCTCTTCTTTTATCTATCCTATAACAGATATGTGTCCGTATGTTATGATCGCTTATATACTAAAGTGATGCTATTTTATTAGAAAGTAAGAGAGGGAGAGGGATGATGAAAAGTAAAAATGAGATTTTAAGTACGTTTAGAGATATTCTCTTTTCGCTTGCATTTATTTCTAGATCTTGGTTTGAAATAAGGGAACACATTGGAGATATCATAGAAAAAAATATTGAAGAGATAGACGAAGCTACTTTAGATAACCTATTATCTATATGCGAGTGGCTGGATGGCCTACTAGATATTGTTCGAAGAAAAATACCGAGCTAAGAGATAAAAAAGAAGATTATAATTTTTCAACATATCGTTTAGCTTTTTCCGCGATGTGTTTAGCTAATACTAATGTTTGGCCCTCTTTCTTGGGGCCTCCCCAATCATATGTTCTTATCTCAGGTGGTGCTTCTCGTATTGTGTCGGCTACTGCTTTTTCTATGGCATTAGCAAATTTAGATTCTCCTAGCCACTCTAACATAAGCTTCGCGGATAATATTGCCGCGATTGGATTAACTATATATTTTCCAGCATATTTTGGTGCACTTCCATGGATAGGCTCAAATAAGCCATACTTGTCGCCTATATTCGCTGATGGTGCAAAACCTAGACCGCCCACCATTTGGCCTATGAAGTCCGAAATTATGTCTCCGTAAAGATTAGGTGCTACAATAACATCGTATTTCAATGGATCCTTCAAAGCCCATTGGCAAAAAGAGTCGACATTAGCATCATCTGCTTCTATTTCTGGGTATTCTTGGGCTATCTCATAAAATGTTCTTCTAAATAATCCATCAGCAGCTCGTACAACATTTGCTTTATGTACACATGTTACTTTCTTTCTTTTGTACTTCTCAGCATACTCAAATGCTGCTCTTATTATACGCTCAGCTCCTC
>JAUQYS020000020.1:0-1543 GCA_030587585.2 Candidatus Njordarchaeota archaeon | reverse complement strand
CTATAGGTGTTGCTAATAGTGAAAGAAAAGAAAATGTAGGTGCTGTTCTTGAAAAAGAAATTATTGAGCCAGCAGCAAAAATCGTTGAAAAATTAAGCGAGCGTGAAATAGAAGCAATACTTGGCAAGTATGATAAAAATGAAATCGACAATCTTAGGTATAATTTGATTTCGAGAGAAGAGCGAATAAGAATGTTGGAGCAAGATATTAAAGAGCTTGATAGATATAAGCAAGAAGTAGCTATAGTCGAAAAAGAGATAGAGTCATCCCGAACATTAGCAGAAAAAACATTGCGTTCCTTAATTGATACTTTGAAGAGAAAAGTAGATGAACTCTGCAGAAATTATAAATACGTGTTATCTAAGATTGGTGCAAATGGCGAAGTAAGAATTGTTGGGCAGAGTGTAGATAATATGAGATTAGAGATTACAATAGACTTGCATAGAACAAACCCAGTAGAAATAAATAAAGGTGCTTTTTCATCTGGAGAAAAAACGTTGGCAATTTTTGCATTTATAATATCTCTATTTCTAACGTCTCCTACGCCTATCCTATTGCTCGATGAGTTTGATGTGTATCTTGATGAGCCTATGACAAAAAAAGCAGCTCGGATAATAAGAGAGGTCATTAGTGATCTCTATGATATTCAATGCATATTGACCACAACACATAGGGTAGAGCTTATGAGAATAGCTAACCACGTAATAAGTCTTGTTTATGACAAAAGTCAACAGAAATCTATTGCGTTCGAATTAAATAAAAAAGAGCTGGAATCATTTGTTGCGAGAGGCTTAGGAGCACACATAATTTAAGAGTACATGTTTAATTCATATGTCGTAGGGTCTCAAAATGGAAGAACGTAAGGAATCAAAAAACAAAACAGTGAGAACTCGAGTATTAGTTGAAGAGAAAATAAAAAGATTAGTGGAAGAAATTAGATCATACCTCAAAAAGAGAAGTATTGGTATGGATCATAAGAAGATTTCAGCATTAGTGGTGTCCTTGGGTAACCAAAAAAGAGTATCGGACGTTTTGATAATGAACCGTAGCTTAGCTTGTAGCTTATTTAGACTTCTTAGAAAATATCTAGATAATAGATTAATTAACTTGGAGGCTGATTTAAGCATATTAGAAATTAAAAGATTTATTCCATCACTTATCGTTAGATTGATTTTTAATGCCTATGAGATTGGCTCTGCCAAGATTTTTTCTCCAGCAAAAACCTATGGTTTAACCCAAAAATATATTCTTGGTGGTATCAAAAAGCTTTTTCTGGCACGCAAATATTTGTCTGAGCTTAAAATAATAGAAGAATCGACTCATAGAGAAATAAAACAGATTTTAAGGTTGCATAGGATCTTGGATGAGGTATCGAGGTCTTTATCGCGTCAATACATCAGAAAGCTATTTAGACCTTTATTTTCAAAAAGACATGTCTCTGATGATACCAAGACAAAACTAGCTGTTTTTAGGTTGTCACGAAAAGAAGCTACTTTTAATATTGTAGCATCCCTAAAAATAGTCAGTGATTCGCCAGAGGTAT
>JAUQYS020000411.1:0-3961 GCA_030587585.2 Candidatus Njordarchaeota archaeon | reverse complement strand
TTAAGAAAGATAAAAATATAGATCATAGCGCTTGGTTTAATACTCTTATTAATGTTTTCTCATCCACCGTTTTGTATTTCGAAAATACTTTCTTTAGATTTTTAACTAGATTTAGCATTTTCTTGATATGCGAAGAAGTAGTTTCCAAGATTATAAATCCCTGCATCGGTAAATGTATAAGACCTACAAAAGTAAAGCCATCTGTCAGTAAGAAACCAAGTGAGTGCTTAGCGATTATGGAAAGCTCAACGAGCTTAAGCGGATTAGAAACATAGCTAATTACTTTTCCACTACCAAAAGCATAGCCACGGGGAATGTGTCCTATTGCTCTATCAAAATCTACCAGTACTACCTCATTTATATAATTCTGTAGAAGCTTATTTTTAAGTTCAGGAGGAAAATGCATTAGCAGATTTTGTGGAACCTGTTGTACTGGTTGGCGTTCCTGCTCAGTTTCGATAGTAGGTACTTCGGGCAATGAAATTTCCTCTGATGTTTTTTGTACTGCTTCTGGTGGTGGCAATGAAGGGGGCATCGTTGAAGCTGCTGGAGCCTCCACCACGGGGGCTGGAGGCGGAGGTGAAACTATTTGTTGAATTAATTGTTGTGATTCGTCTCGAAGTTTTTCGAGTTCTAGATAATAGCTTTTTGAATCTAGTCGGCGAAGCGATGATAGTAGAGTTATTTTGCCAAAGAGACTTCGAATATCTTGTTCCGAATCTGGCGAAAAAGTAACAACAATGGAATTTGGTGGTAGATTAAGTTGTTCTATAATGTTTTTAATAGAATCGGAGATAGTTTTTTCAAAGATATTCACGGCATAAATAACTGGGAAGTCCTCAACTTTATCTTTGTGTCTATCGAAGAGAAGTCTTCTAAGCTCTAATATAAAAGACGCGGTCTTTTCGATCATGTCTTCTTGGGCTGGAATAACGAAGATTATACCATCAGCATTTTTAACAATCTTGTTTCTAAAAACTTTAATACTTGATGTTCCAGGAGGTGCGTAGACCTCGTATTTGAAATCCCCAATATTGAAGGCGCAGTAATCTATTCCGCTTCTCCAACTACCGCCAAGAAATCGTATGTTATGCAAACTAGCTTCTCGATAGAGCTCATATATCTTTTTCAATAGGGTTGATTTTCCGCTTCCCGGAGGACCAAAGATAACAATGCGAAAAGAGTAAGCCATTGTTCTCCCCAGACCTAGGACAAAGTTATACAAAAGTAAATTCTATTTTATTATAATGATTTTATGTCCTTATAAATGTTATATCAGATTTTCGATTTAAGGTGATTGCTGTGTCTAGTCTTGTCGAATCTTTAAGGCATCTATTGAAATACGCTGATCTATCAGATAACGCAATATTGGTTTATAGTGCCCTAGCTGGCTTAAAGCCAAGAACACTAGGCGAAATAGTAAGCCTAACGGGGCTTTCTCATGATGATGCTGAGAGAGCAATTAAAGATTTAATTGTAGCAAAGCTAGTTAGAGAAATACCCGGCAGACCCACACTCTATGAAGCTCTTCCCCCCTATGCATTGTTAAAGCGACAGCTAGAGGATTTTACTGGTAGCATCCAAGAATTCGAAAAATCATTAACTGGTAATTTGGAAAAAAGTATAGGTCTGCTTAGGGATGGCCTAAATAGATTTGGTAGTGAAATATCAAAAACGTTTGAGGATGTTATAATCAAAATAGCTGGTTCCCTAGAAGAAATTCTTGGAGAGATCGTTGTGAATAATATAGTAAATGTGTTAGAAGAAGTAATGAAAAATGTGCTTAATATTGCATCAGAGAATGCAAAAAAGAAGTTTATGGAACTAAAGGATAGTGTAGTGGCCGAATTTAAGTCGTCTGTGGAGGAATCTATGAAGAATTTTTCTGAGAACATAAAAAAAGCAACAAACGACTTGGTCAGCGAAATAAACAAATTGTTATATGAGCAAACAAAACAGCAAATAAATGATATCGTATCTAAGTTTGAGCTGGGATTAAAAGCAATAGATGCCTTAGTCATTAAGGGATTCGAGAAAGAAGTACCCAGAACCATGGAGATACAAATATTAAAGGGGGTCGAAAAATTGAAAGGACAAGCCAATGATATTGCTAAGAGGGCTCAAAATTTCATTATAATTGTAGCACCAACGTATGATTATATTTCGTTCGACATAATCAACAGTCTCCCTCCAAGAGTTAGAGTACAGATAGTCGCAGGATTCTATCCAAAACATAACGATATGGTGAACGCCCTAAAGAAGAGAGGCCCAACAACACAACTGCGGGATATGAAAGGAATAGAAATGTTTGCTGTTGTTGCGGATATGAAAGAAGCATTATTATGCGCGCTTCCACCAACAGTTGTCAATCCGGATGATGTTATAGGAATATTTACTAATGATCCAGCATGGGTATCGATGATACAAAGTCAGTTATCTCACATATTTATGGGCGCTTCGAGACTATAGATTTATTAAAAGCAAGTTGGTTTTATATTCTATTTCCTTTAGATATACGATTGGACTTGGTGTGTTTTGTTGCCCAATATTATTCTTTGTGGTTTAGACGAAGCAGGAAAAACCTCTATAAAAGTATACTTGGAGAACATAGACAAAGAACAGGCAACACGGCCATACATTGCATCAACAGAAGTAGAGACCTACCGGGAACATTATCTTTCGGTATATGTTATTCCAGGTCAAGAGAGATTTAGATATACTGAGATTTTCTATCAGCAATATTTTTCAGTAGCAGATAGGATAGGTCTTGTTGTTGATGCCTCTGATCATAGTAGATTTAAGGAAGTAAAAGAATATTGGACATATCTTAAGGAAATGATAAAAAAGTACGCATCTAAGGAAATAGAAGTTATATTAATAGCACATAAGCAAGACAAAAAAGAGGCTGTTCGAGTTGAAGAAATAGCAACGAAGATTCTTTCGAAAGATGATATAAAAAAGTATAAGATTAGAATGCTAAATACGAGTGTTCTCGATATTTTCAGTATGTATGAATTACTGCGAGCCTTTTATGGTGACCTTAAAAAAGTTGGTTTGGATGCTATAGTGGAAGTTTTATGTTCTAATACAAAAGCTGGTGCAGCTTTTTTAATAGATGGACAAATGCTTCCAATAAGTGTAGCAGGGTCCCCTGATGCATTAAAATTTATGGAGGAGATTTTTTATCCAGTATTCAAGAGGGGCATACTTGAGTACATTGCTTTAAAATTTGAACAAATAAAATTTGTCGCTATCTCGAAGAGAGCCGACGGAGATATTGTTGTAGCCGGGGTTTATGATTATAAGATCTCTCTAAAAGATGCAATAGATTATTGTAATAGAGCGCTTATAAAATACATAGAGGAAGCTAGGAAAAGGTGGAAGTCTGTATCTTAGGTTTGGATAATGTGGGAAATACCGATAATCCTTTTTTTAGCGTCTGCATGCGTATTTTTGATGGAAAAAATAGAAAATAAGAAATTCAATGATTTATTCTTTTTTACTTCTTTATTTCCAGCATTTTATATCGCAATAAGCTTGGGTCTAATATTTAGTCTTTTTACGGGAAATGATGTTGGTTTTGACCTTGAATTTTGGTATATTAGGCTCCTTGTAGAGTGGATGTTTTTATTGCGTTTCGGTGTTTTTCCAGAGGCGTCCTATACAGTAAGGCTTTTAGGCTGGCTTTTGGGTTTTCATATAGCATTCGTTTTCTTATATTTGCCTCGAAGCACATTTTTCAAGAGAAAAGAGGCACAAGAATTCATCGAAAAAATTTTAGTTTTTCTGATAGGATTATTTGATGGCATTCTTATTGGAGGCATTGTTGGACTTATAGCAGTACCGATATCGATGTTATCGTACAAGATTACGAAGTATATAATGATCCTCCCAGAAAAAGTGGTTAAAGGACAGAATATAAGAAATGCTAGGGAAGCTCTAGAATATATCGGTCAGGTAT
>JAUQYS020000407.1:0-2630 GCA_030587585.2 Candidatus Njordarchaeota archaeon | reverse complement strand
TTTGAGGAAAAAGATTTTACTCCCCAAGCTCTTGGCTCGGCATATTCTGGCGTAGGAATTTCTACTCGCTATATTGAGTACTCAATGTGGCAGCTTGATACTCTGTACATACTTTCGCATTTTGCAAATTCTCTAGTATGGAAAGGAGGTAGCTGTGTTCAATCTTATGTCCCCCCAAAGTATAGGAGATGGTCCGTTGATATAGATCTTAATTCTGAGCTTGATAGGGATGCTATATTTGATTTTGTTGATGATATTAATCGCATGCTATATGACAACAAAAAGATTATAACTATAGGAGATGTGAATTTTGGGAAAATGGAATTCTATGATGAGAATCCTGTTACTGGTACCCTAAATTTTTTTAGGCTTGTACCAATTAAGCACGGCGGAGAAGCAAAATATAAAGGCAACATAAAGGTGAAGGAGGCTTACCCAATTAGAATACAATTCAACTATAAGTCCTACAGAGAACTTGGCTTTATAGCGATCCATATTGTCCCAAAAATACCAGAATTATTACCGTCTAAAACATATAGCTTCAAGAAATTTGTATTTCCCCACGAAAGTCCCTCAGATCTCTTGGCTGATAAGATTTGGGCCTTAGCTGACATTGAAAGAGCTCATCGGGGGAGAATTAGACTTAAGGATGCTTATGATCTATGCTTATTGTGGCGATTTGCTAAGTTGAATAATGATATTATTACTAGAAAAATAGAGTTCTATGCCGAGAGCAGCAACACTACGACTAAAACAATAATAAATGCAGCTATTGATACACTCACTAGGCTAAAAACACAAAAAGTGGAGGCACTAGGGATGAAAGGAGCTGTTGGTATCGATGGATTTAATGAAATTATACTGCATTGGGATGAAACAATAAATGATCTGATAGATAAAGTTGAGGGGATAGCAAAATGATCTTTGATCTTATTTTCAGACCTTCCTGCTGGAAAATATTGAAAAAGATGGTATTAGAGCATCCATCGGAACCATTTACAGCAAACGAACTAGCTAGAGAAATAGGAGTATCCACACCAGTTGTACTAAAAAGCTTGGAAGAACTCGTAAGCATCGGAATCATAAAGATCGTCAAAATGAGGGGCAAAATTAGAGAATACTATGAATTCGTCGAAACACATCCTCTAAGACCAATAATTGAAGATCTTATAGAGACCGGAAAACAATACGATAAATATATTAGAGACACAATACTTGAACATATAGACAGAATCGCGAGAGAACACTACTATATAGGCATGTATTGGGCAGCATTCAGCGACTATACGCCTATAGACTACACGCCAACAATTTTTGCTGTATACACAAGAAAACAACATAGACTACTAGCACTAAGCCTAATAGAAAAAGTATACTGCGAACTATGGAGCAGTTGGAAACCCAACATAGACAACGACATATTCATAATGATAATACCGCAAAAAAAATTTCCCCCAGTAAAAAGAGGAAACATCATGGAAAAAAATGTCAGAGTAACACTTATAGAGGTCGGAATAGCACAATGCTTTTCAAAAGAAAATAGATGCTATCCTCCCTACGCCTCAGCTCTCGCACTAATCCAGAACATTGCGGACGGAAGAGCAAAAGAGCACCTGATAGAGAAATATGCAAAAGAAACAGAAACCCTAAACATAATAAAAGCCATAGCGTCTTATGCAAACCACATATTAGAAAAAAACATCTTCAAACAACTAGCCAAAAACACACAAATACTCCAAAAAAAACCACGAGGCAAAATAGAAAAATGGGGAACAAAACCAACAATACCAATAAAAGCAAACAAAAAAATAATACTTATAGACCCAAAACCAATAGAAGCAGCAATAACAACAGTATACGGATAAAAAAATACAATCCAACACCAACTAGCCAAAAAATCGACAAAACCAAGAAATTAATGCCCAAAAAGAACACACCTAACTATAACACATCCAGAAACCCAAACCCACAAACCCATCCACAAAAACTCCAATTAAACCCATCAGAATAACGTATTCATATATGTTAGCACAAACAGTCGAATTATTGCCCATTTCAACCCCCTATGGAACTCTCTAAAGCTTCGGCATTCTATTTTATATTATTGTTTTTTTAAAGATTTGGTATTGAAGACATATAGGAGTTCTCAAAGTCTGTCGTAAAGCTATCGTGACTAGGGATTAGTTAATCTCAGTGGAACTCTACCTTAGCACTCGTAACTATTGCTAGCTGGCGACTCTTAAGATGCTTAAGAGCTTTGAGAATATTTGATACTAACATATCGATATTGTCCTTTCTAACAGGCTCACCAATGTATATGATGCCATATTGGGATTTCTTCCTTAGGCTCATATCTAAAAAATCTCTATCACGAGTAATCAGAATGAGGCCCCACCTACCGGCAAGCTCTAAAAGCTCACTGTTACTTTTACCTCTAAACTGTGTTTCTGGGATCCAGAAAACATATACACCATATCTTCGTAGTGCCCTCACTAGGGGATATGGTATATTTTCATCAGCCAATACCTTCAACATAGTCCCTCAGTTTATCTAGGACTTCTAGTGCATATTGTAGAGCTTCTCTTACAGCCTCAACGGGTATTCTGAAATTCTCGGCAACCTCTGTGACA
>JAUQYS020000405.1:0-3422 GCA_030587585.2 Candidatus Njordarchaeota archaeon | reverse complement strand
ATCATTGCTTATCGTATTGTTGATTATTCTTATGTTGGATGAGTCAAAAATAAATACTCCACCATTGTTATTTTCGATTGTATTGTTTATCAGAGAAACATTTATTGATGACTTAATGTGAATTGGCCTAAACCTTGAATTAATGAATCTACAAGAATAAATAAGAGTATTGTTAGCGTCGGTGAGATATACTCCATAGTAGTTTTTATCAAAAACACTATTTGTTATTGTTGCGTTTTCTGTATTTATTAAAACCCCTGGATATCCATGATCATAACCAGCGTAGCTTATATTAGAATCACTAATATTAAGAGAAGCATTAAAATCAACAACAATATAGTAGTTATTACTCGTATTATATGCTGTTATTGTTGAATTAATAACTGTTAGCGAGCCGCCGCCATATACCTCTATTCGATGTTCACCATCACTAGTGAGATTCATGTATATTATGGAATCTATCAGTTTTAGGCTACCGCCATCCTGTATAAGTATGCTACCATTAATGATAAGTACTTCGTTTTCGACAACCGTAGGATTACTTATTATCCAGTCGCCATTCTTTGGTGGCGTATCGCCCGTAATGGTTTTTATACTGGAAGCTCTTGACCCACTCACCACGACCAAAAAGCTGCTGACCAATAAGATAGTTAATACGACTGGTATCCCTCTTATTTTTCCCAATTTTTTCGCCTTTAATGAGCAACAATTCAAAAACAAAATTAAAACTATAAAAAAATATAATACACCAAAAAACTATTTCATGAAATTAAAATAAAAATCCTCCCAAATACTCCTAACAACTAACCACCTCGCAAACCTTATCTCATGTGTAAAGACAGAGTTAAGTTGTCAATTTAGAGTCGTTATTGCCCGGTATTATAGGACATAAACCAATTGATATCGGATTGATTCTCCCTTCAGGTCTAGCCCCAAATACAGTTAAGAATGACCAAAATGTCGATTTAACAACTATTGGCGAAATAGCATCAAGATTTTGCGAAAAAAAGAGAAGACAAAACAGTAAACATTTAAGGATCCAAGAAGAACATACTGAGACAGAGGACAACTCGACACGGTCTATACACTCATGCCCCTCATAGTAATTATAAAAATTAAAACTATTCTTGGTATTCCCAAAGACATTATAAGATGCAAAAAGAATTAATCCCGTTTCCAGCCATGTATATCATTAGCACATATTATCCCGGATATGACTACAGCTTCTATTCCACCCCCTGGGAACGTTGACGCACCAACTAGGTATAATCCTTTTATCGGTGTCTTAAAGTATGGTCTTTCTGTCCCTATCGACTGGTCGAATGCATATATTGCTCCTTCAGGCATTAGAGTATATCTCTCAAATGTTTTAGGTGTCGCTGCATCCAAAACGACGATGTGTTTGCTTAAGTTTGGGATTACTTTTTCGGCCTTCATAATAAGCTCTTCCGCCATTTTTTGCTTCTTCTCCATGTACTCTTTCGTTCCTCTCTCTGGAAAATCAAAATAATTGGCCAAGGTTATAATCGTGACACTCGATTTATGTTCTGGAGCCAGATTCGGATCAGCGTTTGAGTTTATAACTATTTCGTATCCATCATCCAGATTTTTAATCAATGTTGGGTAGTCCGAAAGATCCATATCGACGCCTAGAAAAACCATAAAAGCTGAAGGAGACATCCTAAGATTTTTTATATATTCAACAAACTCTTGGCTAAGATGTTTCTCTCCTACGAGCTCTAGAAAAGTAGTCTTCGCATTAGTGTTAGCCACAACGACAGGACTCATAAAAATCTTATCGCCGACTCTAACACCTCTAACTTGGCCAGCCTCAACTAGTATTTCGTCTACTTTATGTCTGACCAATACTTTTCCTCCATGTTTCTCAACAACGTTTTTAAGACTATCTGCAAATCTTTGTGCGCCACCTTTAGGGAAATAGCCCCCATATAGATAGTAGGATATACATCCCACAAGCGCGCTACTCGCAAGAGTCTTCTCAGGGGCCGTCCCTACATAGCCTAACAATGCAAAGAAGAATGATTTTAGCTTTTCGTTTTTAAAATATTCGTCGATTTTTTCTTTAAAGGTTTTGTTCATCCAATCATAAAAATGTGGATGCTCCAATGGGTATTGTGCAAGTTTTTTTGGGCTAAAAACCTTTATGATTAAATCCGCTGGGAGCGGCGTACCATAAATTTCTGTCTCCTTATAACATTCTTCGTATGCTTTTTGTGCATCCTCAAAAAAAGCGTAAATATTATCTTTTTCGTCTGGAAACATCTTTGTTAGTATTATTATTAGATCGTCTAGATTATCTGGTATATCGATAGTCTCACCGTGTAGAATATATCTCACAGTATTTTTAACAAACAAATCTTCTTTTCTGAGACCAAGCTCTCGTAGCAAGTATGTGACAGGGCCTTTTTCCCATAAACCACTAACATCCTCCACACCTGTATTAAAAACAAACCCATCCCTTTTGAATGAGGAACAGTACCCTCCAACTAAATAGTGTTGTTCTAGAACCAAAACTTTGTATCCTCTCTTAGCTAGTAACGCTCCGCATGTTAGACCACCTATTCCTGCACCAACTATAATGACATCATACTCATTCTCTCTTTTCGTTCTATTAGGATCAACCTCAACACGCCAATCTACCTTTATTTTTTTGGAAATAAAGTATGCTGGTGCTTTGAGAGGGAACAGCATCGAGAAGGCTATTCCTACACCAATCATTATGTTTGATAATATTGTCGACATAGGATGCGTTAGTAATAGATATATCATAGCGTTCACTAGAAATATCGTGGCCCAAACAGTTGTAATTATGTTGTTTATAGTCAAAAAGATCTTGGTCTTCCAGTATACAGGGGGATAATCTCTCTTTGAGACTTGTAGTGTGTATGGGTGTCCAATTATGACTGAGAATAGCGCCATAAGAAACAGAACAAAATATCCAAGAAATCCACTATCAGTTACGAATAAACCTATATTAAAAATAAAGACGCCAATCAAAGCTACACTGAAAAAAAGTAGGGATGTCAAATCCATTATGCTAAACTCACGATTATACAATTGAAAACCGAAAAGCAACACAGTAATAACGAACGGTATCATAATACCCAAAAAAGCTACACCAATCCCACAAAGTACCCAATAGACTATCCAAGGCACAAATGAAAACAAAATATAAAGCATGCCAGGAACTTTAAACCTCATAAACCACACCAATTAATTCTTTACCCACGTCTTTATCGAATAAAGCTCAAATATTTGATAATTTAATAAAAAATTCATACACTAATTTGAATCATAAAGCTGGAAAAGATTCCAATCTTTTAATCTTTTTCTCTACAGGATCTCCCTCTAATCCCGGCCTCTCCAACGTATGAAGACCTAAGACTTCATTATCTTTTTCT
>JAUQYS020000386.1:0-4459 GCA_030587585.2 Candidatus Njordarchaeota archaeon | reverse complement strand
TACATAATCCTTAATCTTGAAACCCAAGAAAAAATGATAGCAACGCCACAAATATTTCTTGAAACAAAAGACGGTCTAGAATACCTTCTAAATCCTACTTTTATAATTATAGATGAATTTCACGATGAAATAAAACGCCGAGTAAAGAACCTGCTTAAATACAAGAGCGGTCTATATAATCTAGCCCTCGACCTATACGAAACACAAACATATCAACAAAATACGCTAATAAGAGTATTGGATCTATACCTACTTGACAAGGGATTAACTGCAATATTGCACCATAAAGGAGCAGTATATCTTGTAGATTACAAGCGACTTAAAAAAGTAATTGAAAATGAATACAATTGCCTATGCATCAAGGGACAGAAATGCCCATGCCAATTATTCATACATCAAGGAAGTTGCGTATGCGGAACATTCGTAAAGTTAGATTTCATAGAAAACCCCGATGAATACAAAATGATAGAATACGAGCAGTTTCTTTATAATCTCATCAAGAATAAGTTCAATTGCCAAAAAGCAAATAAGAAATGCGATCTTAATTGTCGTAGTTGTCCAATAGCGGAAGTGGTTAAACAATTTGATGCTGGTGTATAATCTTGGACATGTTCATTCTTAGCGTATATATCCTTTCTTTCTTTTTTATCATAATTTTGTTAGTGATATATTACCGCAAAAGAATTCAAAAGGTTTTATCCCTCATAGAACAGCAATATGAATACCTAAAAAAACTATATTTTCGCTTCGATTTTTTGATATTAACAGACCTTCAAGCGAACTTATTATTACTTAAAGACGCACTAGTAGAGAAAGATAGAATTCTCGGAAAAACGTTAGATGATGAACTTGTGGAATTTGAACTATCAGAGGACTATACGGTTTTACCCTTGATTGACTACATACACAAGTTTCCGCATGTAAATAGCGGTGTATGTATATGTTCTGTTATCGATGAGGAAAACAAAAAAATAATCGTTCCGTTGATTGAACCAAAGGATTATAACATGATAACGGAAGGACTAAAGATGATGAAGGAAGTCATCAAGAAATATGAAACTATACAAAAAATGCAGGCGGAACAACTTAAAAATCATGCAAAACTACAAAGAGAACTTGTTGAATCATTATCGAAGAATCTATATGATGTCGCATATATGTTAGGCTGGTTGTATATATATGATGACAAAGTTCTTTATCATTTCACGAGAGGATATAACGATGCAAGACAACAACTAAATATAGAGGAAGTTATAGATGTAGATAAGATGTCGGAATACATAGAGGCAATCCGCATAAAGTTAGAATCAATCCCAGAAGATAAAAAGAAGGTTCTATATGCGGTATTAGAAGAAATTGTATATGATATTCTTTCAAGAGAACAGGGATAGAAATGAAAATCATTTACACCGATTTTATCAATGTCCTACAGGAAATATTGTATAATATAAAAGAGGATATTGAAAAAAATTTTAATGACGCAACGGAATGTCTTCGCAAATTACTTATACTGATCATAGATACCTACACGGAATTCGTGGATTCTGCAAAAGATCTGAAAGATTTAAGCGACGGGAAACGCAACATAATTATTCTTAAATTAACCGAAAGTGTTCTAATGCTTAAGTGCCTTGTGTATTCTCTATTATATTATGATCGTGCATTTAAAATGAGAAATGTAATAAATTATAATTATAATTTTTATCTTGCGATTTTTTATCTTAAATATATGTCTTTAAACTGCATTCTACCACATAGCGTAAGGGCAATACTACTCGCTCTGTTAAACCATTTTACAGATAACTTTCAAAGGATATTTTGCATCGTTAAAGAAGCCAAGAAAGAACAACATGACGTTGATTGGACGGAGATGGACATTACATGACCGAGATAAGAATATTGGAATGTCGCCTAGAAACTAGTTTTCTAATATATAAAAATATAAGGAAACAAATACAACAGACGAAAATGCTTATGCATTCACTAAAGAAACAAAAAAAACTAGATTTGCATAACGAAAAATTTCTCGCCACGCATATAAATCTATTAACACAGCAAATAAGAAAAATCAGGGAATCCGCAGAAAATACATTAAACGAACACCCATTTTATCAGCTATATCTATCAAAGATCCCTGCAACAATGAATATGAAGTGGTGTATTCTAGGGCGTCTATCCCCCGCAAAATTTACAAAAGCGACAGCAATCTACAAATACATAGGTCTCTCCCCAAGCACAAAAAAGGGATACGATGGATTCGCAAAATATATATTATTCAAAGGAGCATTCAGAACTCTCAATACGAAACAATACAAGGAACTAGATGATTATCTAGTTAACAAACACATAAAAAACGTCAAAAGAAAATACCCCGACAAGACAGAAAAACAAATAAGACAAATAGCACAACGTCGAGCTATAAGAGACTTCCTTAGAATGTTCATAGCAAATACATACGACGCCTACGTGCTATTCTTCGAAAATTCAATAGAGAAACCATCATACTATGTAGTAAAAGACGGAAAAAAAATATACCCGCTTTTTATTCCGAGAGGAAAAACCCCAGATATAAACTACTTTATGGGAAAAATGATCCTGCAAATAAAAAAACATAAAGTAGACCCACAGCCAATATACAATCTCTGGAAAAGCTAAATAAAAAATTTATTACCCAGAATAACCTCGAACGAACTTTTACCCACTAGACTATTTTCGCAGTATGCAAGATGAGATCTCTCTCATTATCGAGCCATACAATGTATGCCAATGGTGTCCAGATTTAATGTAGATGCCTTCTAGCTCATATAGAAAATGCTATAATATTACATTACTATCATATTATTTTATTACACAAATCGCTCAAAAAAGATATATAAAATAACTTTTATTACAATTTAGTGCAATGCCAGATAATCTAGTATCAAATGAGAATCTCGTATAGATACATTAGAAACAAGGAAAAATACTATTTTTTCTGGTTAGGGAGGTATATACGAAAGCAATATAAAAGGCGAAATATTATATAATATTATAGGGAATACTATCCTGCTGGGGTCTTCCCCCAGCGGGAACATGGCATAATACGGCTATGGGGCAAAGATCCAAGCCCTTAAACTGTTATACACTTGTTCAACTATACAGATGTTATACTTAACGCACCAAAAAGTCATCATACGGCTTGGATTTTTGCCCCATAGCCGTATTATGCTTACGGATAGGGGGCGGGGTCGGGACGCCTCACGGGGGCGGGATAATCTTAGAGGCGAAATAGAGAATATTAGGATACGGAGCGACAGTATAACAATAGAGTTTTCTCGTAAAATTTCTTGGCGTGAATGGGATGTCATTCCCGTTGGTAGTTTATATAGCGAAGTTAATCTTGAACTTGGGAATGAATACAAGGAACTTGCCCGAATATACTATAATAAAATAAGATACATCGCATTTAATGATGAGATAGTAAGTCTTTTTGATAGATTGTCTCAAGATGAGATGAAGTATCTCGAAAAAGAACTCAATATCAATATATGGCATTTTGCAAAAAAGATTGTCCTAAAAGATAAAGATATGAATATTTATTTTTTTCCCCTATCTTTAAAAGATGCTTTTTTGAGGGTGTATAATATGGCAGAGTCGGAAAGAGCGGATCTTTTAAAAAAGTTTAAAGATGTATTTTCTGTTTTTTTATCCAATTTCGATAAAAATGTTTATGTGTTAAATGATCGATGCCTTGAGAAAATTAAAGAACGCATTGTAAACTATGTTCTAGAAAAAATCCCCGAAACCCCCATGAGGCGTATAATATAAACTCTGCGTGGGGGCTGGGGGGCAAATAGTAGTAAAAAATGAAACAATAATCCTCAAAAATATCGATCCGTATAAGTTAAAAATCGAGAAATTTGGTTGGAATGAGAACTCCAAAACTGCTGAAATAGTTCTCTATGATGACTTTCTTGAAAACCAAAAAAAGATGATCGATTTTATCCGAAAAATCGAAACAAGCGACTATGTTGTCATTTTAGAAGAAATACCTAGTAAGTTAGACGAACAGGCAGTTAAAAAATTATGCGAGAAAGTGAATATCGATAGCATACGTCAATGGAAATATAATAATTTTAATGTTTTTTCCATTCTCGATGTTGAAATATATTATGATGATGATCCCCGCTTTTTGTTTTTAACTCAATCTTCATCTCTATATGACTTATTTAAATCGGTGATAAATATGGCGGAAAAAATAAAACAAGCAAATGAAAAAGAAAAAAAGAAAATTGAGGAATTGATTGAAAACGACGAAATCATCGATGTTAATGAGAATATTATCAATGCATGTAAAAACAAAAAATCAGAAATTCTAAAAGATATCGCCAGAAAATTATATGATGACAAACTCAATGACGCCCAAACCTAGCCCCCAAAACCAGAATATTATGCTCCCTAGCGGGTAAAAACCTGCGGG
>JAUQYS020000364.1:0-5721 GCA_030587585.2 Candidatus Njordarchaeota archaeon | reverse complement strand
AGAACGGGAGATTAGAGCATATAAAATTGAGGCCAACGTAGATATAGAAGACCTGTTTCACCAGTATAAGTGTAAGCTTCAGAAAACGCTTAGCTTCGTGTGGGACAATATATACTGGGAGGAATGCTGTGATTTCCCCATTATGCCTATGGTTCTAAAGGACAGCGATCTTACCGACATACTCAGTACTGAGAAGAAGAAAGAGCTCAAGGAGATAAAAAACGAGGATGCCAGAGAGCTTCGGCAATGGCTTAGGTCTCAATGGACTAGATTTCACGCACACTATGTGGACTGCATCATCAAGGACGCTAGGGCCATACTGCTATCGTGGTACGAGAACTACATCAGCGGGAGACGCACTAGGAGATGCCCATGGATTAAGAGTAACTGGATACGTGTGAAATCAACACAATATCGCGTTAATGATAACAAGATACAGGTAACCATAATACCAAGGAAGAAATACTTCGAGTTCGAGATACCAGAGAACGCATGGTTCCTACCTAGGATACAGGGATGGAAGCTGGGCGAACTCATACTAAAGCCGAGTGAGGTAATTCTTACATACAGCAAACCAAAGGAGTTTTTCAAACCAAGGGCCTACATATCCATCGATGTTAACAAGGATACTATCGACATACTAATCGTAACCCAGCAAAAATGTCTGTGGCTACGAATTGACTGGAGGGAAATTATACGTCTAAACCAAGCATACCAAAATCTTCGTTCGAATGCACAAACCAAACTAAGCCATAATAAACCCAAGATGAAAAAATTACTCACTAAGTACTCTCGAAAGCGTTGCAATAAAATCAACGATAGGCTACACAAACTAGCGAAATTCATTGCTGAATTGGCAAGAAAACTCAAAGCACTTGTAATCGTCGAAGACCTAGAAAAAGAAACAATGTACAATGGCTCCCAAAGACACAACCAAGAAATCTGGTTGAGGCCATGGAGAACACTAGTGCAATACCTCTACAAGGCGCCCAGAGTAGAACCAATAGACCCAAGATACACAACAATACAATGCAGCAATTGTGGATCCAGAAAAACCATAGTAAGCAACGGCACGGTCTACTGCAAAGACTGCGGAAAATCTCTTGATCGCCAGCTGAACGCATGCATCAACATATACACAAAGTATCATGCTCTCGAAAAACTAAAGATGAAGACAAAGAAAAAACCAAAAATACGGGTGCTCCAAAATAGAATCCGCAAAAAAATGCCGAGAATACCGAAAACCCCCATAGTACTAACCATCCACCAAATGCACCATCACCACACAATAGACAAAATATTAAAATTATTGAAGTAGCCCCTGGGCCTCTGTGTTTTTCATCGCCCGGAAACACAGACTGGCTCGGGGGCTCCAACAAAGCAGAAGAAACATAAATACCAGTCCCTCGGGCCAGTCTACCAGCGACCGTGAATGTGCCGGGTGCCCTTCCGATGACCCTTGCTGGGCGACCGCAGGGTACAGGAAGGGATGGGGGCCTGGTGAACGCGGGTGAGGGGGAACCTTTTTTCGAGCGTGGCTCGGGAAGTCCCTATGATGCCCGAAGCCTTCGTGGATGAACGCCCACATTTGTCCACGAAGGTGAAACCCCATGCTCGATAATTCCCCTCTTCCCAAACTTCTATATCCCGCTAGATCGCTCCAATTAATATCTTCAACAATAATCCATCTCTCCTCAATCGCTCTCTTGATGACCACAGCATCAGAATATCCCTTTGATATGCCCTCCTCAATAGTCTCTCTAAACACTTCTTTACTTACATAGACTAATGCGAACATGTCTTTCAACAACCAAAGTTTTGAGATTTTTGCGAGCCAAATCAATGTGGTTGAGTCAGCGACAATAGGCATTCAATCTCCTAGATCCCTCAATACATGCTCTTCCCTATACCTCAAGGGCACCTTATTTGAGTTAAGAAAATCAATGAGCTCCCACAAAGAGATCCCTGCAACTTCCGCAGCACGCCCTAGGGACATTTTCTTCTTCATATATAGCCAAGCAGCATACTCAATCTTCAATAAATTTATGCCTCGTGCTATTGCGTCTCTTAGTATTGCTTCCCTTCCTACACCGAGCTTGGACGCAATGGCATCTATTTCCTCACGTAGAGTTTTTGGAATTTGAATTCTTATCGTAACCGTGTTTTTCTCCATCGCACTCGACCATTTTGGCTATTCATATTCACCCATAAATCTTACAAGAAACATAGCCATTCGCACAACTATTAATAATATTCTTTAACAATTTTTAATACTATCGCAACAAAAAATATCAGTGAACATTCTATGGCGCTGATTTCAGCAATTTTTTCTGTTATTTTTTCTTTATTCTTTAGCGTCTTATTATTATATTTGTATTAATAAGACTCTCTCCTTATCTTTTTTTCTTTTTCTTATGTTTTTTAGGAATTCCAGTTCTTTTTCCAACCCAAACTCTACATCTTCCTTAGAGACATGCATCGAGTCCAAAAGTTTTAGATATATTTCTCTGTCAACACTTCCACTTAACCTTAAAATTCTCTTCTCGGTATAATTCATCACAAGAAATTTTATCTCATTTCCATCACCTAATCGGGAACCACAACACTCACGACTTTAGTCATCAAGACGCCAAAAGATGTTCTTTCTTCCCTAAACCATAGTTCCTATAATTCTTTTAAGGCCACGAGAGCATCTATGCATTTCCCAACAAAAAAGCACAATCATAATATTCTCAGCTCAGTTACAATTGTTTCTATATACAATTAAAATCATTCTTCAGAAATATATCATTTAGAATACTAAAAAATATCCGATGTGCTAAGCTAACTAGGGCCTATCGCCACCATTATAAAAATAATTAAGGATATGGGCCCGGCGGGATTTGAACCCACGACCACGGGAGCCCGAGTCCCGCATGTTGGCCTCGATTCGAACTGGCCAACCTACACAACGGGCCCTTTAAGATACATTAAGATGCCTTTCGATCGTGAGGTTTATCATTTAATCTAATCTATTTTTATCATATTAAAAATAGATAAAAAATGGTGTTTTTGTTACATATATAATACTTTTGGATGTTGTGTATGTGTGTGTTTGACTTCGTTGGAGATAAGATTTTTCTAAAAAAGGTTATGAATGAGCTCGATAATTTTGTTTGTTCTATAATGCCTATTATAGAAAAATTCTTCAGATATGTGATCGTGGGGGGCTATGTTTCGATTCTGTTCGGTAGAACTAGAACGACTGAGGATATTGATGTAATAGTTGATCCTCGTGGTGTTTCGCTAAAAAAAATGAGGATCTTTTATACTAATCTCGAAGAGGGGGGATTCTGGGTTTTTAATGCGCCCAAATTTAAGGTTGGTTATGAGTATCTACAGAACGGCTTAGCCATTAGGATTGCGAAGAAAGATATGATAATACCCAATATCGAATTTAAGTGCGCTAAGGAACAGTTAGACTTTGAAACATTAGATAATCGGCTGGTTGTTCATCTTAATGATTGCCGTGTCTATATATCTCCTTTGGAGATATGCATAGCATATAAGTTTTATCTCGGTTCACAAAAGGATATTGAAGATGCTGTTCATTTGTTCTGTATCTTTCAAGATAAAATAAATAAAAAAAAGATTCAATCATATTTGATACAGTTGGGTATTGATTTGGAAGAAGTAATGGCGATCTTAAGGTGTTAGAGATTAATAAAGAAAGACTAGAATTTGTGAGATATTGGGCAAAGATCGTCAAAAATGGCGATCCAGAATATTGGTCTATGCAACAAAAAATCCTGATAGACTCCGCCATAAAGTCAGCTATTCAGGATTTGAGTCTATATTTGAAGGTAAAAGAAATAACAAAGGAAATACTCAAAAAAAGACAGAAAAAACAATGATATGTCTCATATGGGGATGCTACAAAATAGTGGCTCCACAAAAAGTGCGATATCAATATTTTTTTGATACAAAATTTCTTATCTTTTCTTCTCTTGTTCTGATTTCTGTTTTTAGTTCTGATATTTTCACTATTTCATCTAAGCTATAGCCAAGTTTTCCTTCGATAAATAGAGACGTAGCCGCACTAGCAAAAATTGTGGCGGAGATTATATCCTTTTTTTTGAAATATTCTAGTGCCAGAAACGTTGTGAAGACATCTCCTGCGCCCGTTGGGTCTCCTTCTACTTTATATGCTGGAATGTTAATACTTTTCTGTCGATGTACGATCTTTGATCCGTCAGAGCCATAAGTAAGTACTTTTATTGGATTTGTCGGTAGTTTTTTTATGGCTGAAAGTTCTTCGTCGGATATATGAACAATCTGGCTATGCTCAAAAGCTTGTATTATTCTTTGATCTGGCGATACGTAAATGATCTCGTTGGCCTCATTTGTGCTTCTTACGAATCCCTGTACATCAATAACAACAAAGTGGTTTTTAGATATTTTTTCTATTAATTCGAAAGAAAACTCTCTGAATACTGGACTAATCATGATTACATCAAATTTTCTTAGATCTACGGGACACACATCTAATATCGCTGGTTTTGATATCAATATAGACTTTCTATGATCGCCATGATAGATATGCCTGAATACAGGGCCATCTGACTCAAAAAACCATCCTTTTGGTACATTCCATAAGTATTTTCTTGGTTTAAGACCTACACATGCGTAATGTGCACCATAAGCTTGTGCGGCCATAGCGCAATAATGAGCTGGTCCGCCTCTCTTTGTTTTTCCATTAACTATATCCACAGTTAACGAGCCAAATATTAATATACTTGTTATTCTGCACCACCTGAGATAATCGCGTAGTATATTTGACCCAAGGAGATCCCACCATCACCTGCTGGAACCTTTCTGTTCAGTAATATATCTGCACCACTTCCCTCATGTATTCCTTTGATAATATAATCATTTACCGCCGCGCCGCCCGAAACAAAGATTGTTTGTATATCCGCTAAAGACAAATATTTTTTCGCTATTTCTCCCATAGCGTAGCCCAACTTATATTGTACCGTTCTAGCTATGGACTTAGCGTCGGCGTCTATTTCTAGGATCGACTCAAACATTTTTTTAGTATTTATGATCCATTGCCCATCGACATATTCTATTTTTATATCTATATCGTCCAAAATTTTTCCTTCCCTCGCAAATGCCTCTAGCTTTATTGCCGGCTCGCCCTCATATGTCCTTTCTAAGCATATACCAAGAAACGCTGATACACTATCTAAAGTCCGCCCCATACTTGAAGTTTTAATAGTTCTAGGATACCTAGCTTGTTTTAAAATAACATCTAACTCCTTCTCGTTTCTCAGTCCCCTGATAAGTCCTCTTTTATTGATTATTTGCCTTATTTCGTCGTCCCCCAAGAACATGCTAAGAATACCTATTAGCATTCTTATTGGAAACCTTGTAGCTTTATCACCTCCCGGCATTGGTGAATATATCAAATGTCCAACTCTTCTTAATTTTTCTGGTCGCCCAAAAAATACTTCGCCACCCCATATTTGTCCGTCATCACCATATCCTATGCCATCTATAGCGATACCAACTATTTTCTTGCTTGGATCGATACCGTGTTCTGCTAGGACGCTCATAATATGCGCTATGTGATGCTGTACTATCATTATTCTCGCCCCATTCCTTGCTGACCACTCCTCCGCTAGTCTTCTGGTAACATATGCTGGATGCTTGTCGGCGACAATAATGCCTTTACCTACATCC
>JAUQYS020000349.1:0-4437 GCA_030587585.2 Candidatus Njordarchaeota archaeon | reverse complement strand
CCGCTCAAAAAAGAATAAGTGCTAGTATTCGAATGGTTTTAGGTTTTTCCATAGGTAACATTTTATCCCATATTTTTTTATTCTTTCCAATACCTGTTCATTATCATCATGAAATTCTACAATTTTGTCTTCTAGTAGCAGGCTTCGAAGTATCCGTTCCTTAAAGTCTGGTGCTTTTTCTCTACTTCTTCCACGATAATAAATTTTGTCTATACGAAAGTCAAGATTTAGTTTTTTTGACTCGTTTGTTATTTTTTCTATATGACCCATTACTATTTCTTTTCTTGTTCCTGAAATTATAACTATCCTATATCTTCTTGACTTTTCTGCAAGAATTTTAAGCCCCACTATATTAACCTTATCCATCCTTTGGGCTAGATCTGGGTCAAGAAAAATTTTCCAAAATTTTGCTTTTTTGGGATATTTAAGCTCGTCCACACTACGTGCATCTACTTTTCCGAGAGCATACCTCAAACGCTCAGAATTATCGATAAGCACCCCTTCCAAATCAAAAATAACAAAAGGCAGGAAGACACACCAAGCTAACCCAATTTCTTCAATTGTTGTTTATACATCTCAAATATCTCCTTCGATGTGGTAGCGTCAGTAGGGCTTTTGTCTGTTCTCCAGTTTATAAATCGTGGAAATCGTATAGCTAGTCCAGCTTTTTTCTTGAATTCATTATAAACCATGTCTCTACCGCATGTATGTACTGGTGAAAGCGTTATTTCAGCACCAAGTACCTCAATAACAATCTTAGGATAAACCCATACATCTGGCTCCATCTCTTCAGCAACATCAACATTCGCTGGTTTTTGTTTTTGAATATATGGACCTAGAATATTTGGTAGGTCAGCTAGTTGCGTATCTGTGAAACCACTTCCTACTTTACATACACTCTCATACATGTCTCTATCTGGATTATATGCCCCAACTAGAAGCGCTCCAAAAGTTCCCGATCTTCTCCCACGCCCATGAAACGCCCCAATTATGACCAAATCAACTGTATCCATCATTTCTGATTTGTAATCCCGCTTATATTTTATCCATTTCCAGCCACGAGCACCAGCCTCGTATACGGCGTCATCGGACATAGACTTCACAACCAAGCCCTCGCATCCGTCCTCAACAGCTTTCAGCATAAATTCTTCTAGGTCTTCTGGAGATCTAACAACTTTTGCTTCTGCTAATGTTACCCTATCTGTCCTAGTAATTATCTCTTCCAATTTTTTTCTACGTTCGGGATACGGTTTTTCTAGCAACTCTTCTCCATCAACATACATGCAATCAAATAAAAATACTTTTACTGGATACTCCTGCATTGCTTTTGTTATGTCATACTTTCTTTTTCTATGCATAAGCTCTTGAAACGGCCTCATTTCTCCCGTGTCTGGGTCTATACACACCATTTCTCCCTCAACTATGCATGATTTAGATTTTACGGCTTCTCTCATCGCATCAACAACATCTGGATACTGACTAGTTATGTTTTCGAGCCTCCTTGAGAAAATTATTATCTTGTTGCCGTCTTTATGTATCTGCGCCCGCTCGCCATCGTATTTGTATTCCGCCATTCCAGTTCCTCCAAGCTTCGAGAGGATCTCTGAAGGACTCCCTAGACGCTCAGCCAGCATCGGTCTTATAGGAACTCCTGGTCTTATCTTTATTTTTTTAACTCCCTCTTCTCCTTTTTCGGCAACAATACGAGCTATGTGTCCTATATCTGGATGCTTATTAAATGCCACTTCGATTATTGGTCTTTTTTCTTTTGTTCCAAAGAACGCTTGAGCCAAACCATCTAGTATGGTCATTTCTTGTATACCTAATCTCATTTGCCCAAGTACAATTCTGGCGATGTATCTAGCTTCCAGAGGTGCTGCTGATATAAATAGGCCTGTAAGTATTCTTATTTTAAGATCTTGTGAGCCGGGGCCCGTTGCTCTAGCAGCTTTTGCAAGACTATTATAAACATCAAGAATGGTGAGTTGTTGAACTGCTAGGGCCATTAGTCTTTTCTTCTGCGCCGCAATTTCTGCAAGACGCCCCATATCCCCAAGCTGTTTGTATTTTTTTTCTAGCTCTTTTTTTGATATTCCTGTAGCTCTTGATATTGCTTCTAGACACATTTTCTCGGCTATTCCTAGTTCTGGTTTTCCTGCCCAGTCAGGCCAGAGTTCGCCCAGTAGTAAGTATACAGCTTTTTCAAGTTCTTCGGGTTTTAATTCTTTGAATAGCTGGGCTAATAGTGATATCATTTTTAGGCGCTCGGTTGTTACTTCTAGGGATTTTAAAACTTCGCAGAAATCCTTAAACAACATTTTTCACACCAATACTCTATGTTGAATCTTCATTATTGAAATAAACGATAACCAGAATTAAATTGGTAACGAGTTATGATCGATGAGCACAGAATGAAGTGCAGTATTTGCCCGATCTCTTGCGAAGAATTTGGATTCTGTGGTGGATTTTTTTTCAATAACAACTCATGGCAACGGGTTTATTACAACCTAAAGATAGTCGAAGCTACTGTTGAGCAAATTGGTTTTTATCATTTTTGTCCTGGGCAAAGATCTATTTTAGTTATATCCTCAGGCTGCAATCTACCCTGCATTTTTTGCCCAGAACATGATACTGTATTTGAAAAAAAGTTTGCATGGAGTCTTGATAGAGCATACAGTACGATTTTGTCTGAAATTCATAGCAGAAATCCTCAGATTATCGGCTTTTACTGCAATAGCATACTTGATTCCGAGGTTATAGCACGACTAAAAAAATTTTATTGGGGCAAAATAGTTGCTAAATCGAACGGTTTTTTAAGCAATAAATCTATCAATTTTTTGCTTGACCACGTCGACGGCATCATCATTCGGTTTTTAGGTTTTTCTGTTAGCTCTTATTGTAGGCTCTCCGTTCACCCTTATGGATATAAGTATGCCATAAAAACATTGAAAGCCGCCATCACCAAAAACATTCATACCGAAATAGAATTCCACATAGTACCGGGCGTAACATCCGAGGATGAATTTATGCAATTTATCGACGTTTTGGATACAATAAAAAAAGATATTCCTCTCCATCTCAAACGATTTTATCCAGATTTTCTAGAAAAATCAAGAGCTCCAACTAAAACTGAGTTGCTTATGAGATTTTATCGCTTAGCAAAGAAAAAATTAAGATATGTATACACTGATCTATGGTATCCACATACAAATGATACATACTGCCCAAATGGTCATAGAGTTATTAGGCGATTAGGATGGAAAGTTATAGAAAAAAACTTAATACACAATAAATGCAAAATATGCGGAGCACCGATACCCATCGTTCTGGATGAAACTACATAGGTTTGAGCATAATATTAGGATTTTATTTCTTATTCCAATATTTTTTGAATGAATAATTGCCCTAAAATCATGGTGATACTTATGTCTAAACCAAGTAGGTTTAAATGCGTCGGGATAGACCTAGGAACATCAACGATCAAGACATCATATAAAGACAAAAGATTCAGATTATCTTCAATCATTGGAGAACCTAATCCTGCTAGCTTTAAGGGCGTCACATATGATACCAGTTGGGAAAACAACTTAGTCATCGAGATCGATAACGAGGAATGGTATGTTGGCAACTTAGCCAGCATTCAAAGTATTCTAAAGATTCCCCTAGCGCGGGAGGGTAAAGTTAAGGGAGTCCGAGAAGCAAAAATTGCGGTTCTTTCGGCTCTCGGAGTTATTTCGGATGAAAAAGACGAAAGTTCTAGATATATTATTGGTACTGGAGTCCCTGTTGCAACGAGTAATACCGAAATGAAAAATCTTAGTAAGACTATAGTAGGAAAACATAGATTTACCATAAAAAATGATGCCACAGGAGAAACAAAAAAGGTTAGATTAGATATTGTTGCGTGTCCCGTTTTACCTGAGCCTTATGGATGTTATTACTATGTGCTTAAGAGCCACAAAATAAGAAAAGCTTTTGACGCTGTCATAATAGATATTGGATTCGGTACCACTGATATTTTATCTATTCACAAGGGAACAATTATTAGACCCGCAAGTGGTTCCACAACCGATGCTGTTGATACAGTTGCTGAAAAACTATCTGCTTTTTTGGAAGAAAAAACTGGTCATATAGTAAAACCTGAGGGATTGGCTATGGCGCTAGAAAAAGGCACTAAAGTTAGTATTGGAGGAGCCACATACAATATAAAACCACAGCTGGATGCCATAGCAAAATTTGTTGTCGAATCAATTCTAGATACCTTAGATAGACTAATAAGAAACTTGCCGCCTCAAGCTGCTATTAAATACTACATCCTTACGGGCGGCGGTATATACATATTAGGCAAGTATCTTAAGGATGGTTTAGTTAATAAGAAATACGCTACCAAGGAACAAATATTGATACCTGATGATCCCGTAATGGCAAATGCTATTG
>JAUQYS020000276.1:0-4662 GCA_030587585.2 Candidatus Njordarchaeota archaeon | reverse complement strand
ATATGCATTCGGAATAGTGGAGAAGGCATTGGGAAGCATAATGAGGAATCTTGAAGAAGAATCATCCTTTGAAAAAGAGAAAATGGAAATGATGGAAACTATAGATAACGCTATAAGGAATATTAAAGATGAGAAAACACGCACGCTGTTCACAGATCTAGAGGGACTTAGAGCACTAGACTCGTACTACAGAGAAAGCCTTGTGGTGAGGCTCGAAAAAATAAAGGAGCTAATAAAGGAAGGACGCTGTCAAGCGGCGAAGAACGAGATAACACGGATGCTATCCGCCACAAGAACGCTCAAAGCAAAGATAGAAGAAAAAAATAGGGACACATTCAGAAAACTCGTGGGGGAGGCGCTGACCACAAAGAAAAAAGAAGAAGCAAGAAAAAAGATCGAAGAACTCGCCAAACTCATAGACGACCCAGAAACAGAAGAAACAGAAGAAACAAGCGAAATCAAAAACACGATTGAGGAGGCAGTAACATACATACAGCTACTAGAAGAGATGCACCCAGAAATACTGCAGACACCAAAACCAACATTCAGCGACGACATAAAACAACAACTAAGAACGGGACTAATCGTAGGCCTAATGTCAACACTAGGAAGCATCACAGCATACATAATAATGACGGGACTCCTCGCAAGAGGAAACACAGCAATACTAGACATGCTAAACTTCACGCTCTCAACCCTAGCATGGATAATAATTGGAGCAGCAATAACAATACTAACAGTATGCCTACTAAAGAAGGGATTCATAGGAAAGGGCAAGGCAATAGCGCTCTCAGTCTCAATGAGCATAGGAATATGGTCATACGCACGAAAAGAAAAACTAGGAATAACGGGAGACATGCCATTCTTCACACCACTAAGCGGAATATTGTGGGTATGGGACGAATTCGATGACTTCCAAGACGGATACAACAGACTCAAAAACAAGCAGGAAAAACCAGACATAACAGACACACTAGAACTATGGCTCCTACCAATGATCCTCGGAATGTTTGGGACATGGATGGGGATAGACCAAATGCTCATAGCGGCGAGGATACCTGGGAGATGGGGACTCGCTAAGTATGCTGCGGAGGCAAACGTACCATCGCCATGGGATGTTGTTGTGAATGCGATCTATGAGATCATAGCATTTTTACTTGCAAACGTCATCGCGAGCGGAGCGAAGGGCATCGGATGGATAATATATACGGTTGGGAGCGTCCTGGGAAGCATAGTTATGTCTTCAGTACTCAACAATGTCTTTAGTATTGTTTTTTCCTAGATCCATGCGGTCCACCAAACCACTGGGGTGTCTGGATCAAGCTCCCAGACACCCACCTCCCTAATTTTTCTCATTTTCCAGTCCGTAGCGAAGAGGAAGAATTCTGCTCTCCCCCTCTTCCACACGTAATCCTCATCACTAATCTTTATGGGAACAAGCAACCTATTCCCGTCTAGGCTCGGTGCCGACGCACTTGTCGTTGGTAATGTCCACCAGAGCTCCCTCTTTGCCTCTGCTAGGTCTTCTATGCCGAACATTTTTGCGATTCCATAGGCTTCGAGAAACCACTCTTGGAATTCGCCTTGCTCTATCATTTCCCGAGCCTCAAAATCCATCGATATCTTGACAACACCAGCAAGAACTTCAAGTTCTGGGTTGTTTAGGGGTTTGAGAAGCGCATGTAGTGTTATGTAGTTGTCCCAGCACTGTATCTTGGATATCTCATCATTTATCCAGCATATATATTCATTGTCCTCACACATGATCTTGCATAAGTATTTTTCCGCCTCCAGCTTTTCGTTGAGCTTCAGTATTATTGACCACCGATGAGTCCTCGGCAGTCCAAGCTTTTTCGCCAGCTCCCTATCGAACTTTCCGTTCTTCCAGACTTTCGTAATGTTACTGAAGTCTATCCCTATTGTGTATATTGCCGATCCTGGGTATGTCCCCTGTATGTGTCCGTCTACTGTTGGTTCCGTTAGTTTGCCCAAGTATTCTGTGTCGTATAGTCTCTCCTTGTCGAAACATTTTGCGGCCCTATATTCCTCATCTATTCCCTCGCTCCATATTATTTCTAGTGGATTCTTTGGGCCCACCACGACCTCATCCTCATCCCTATCATATATGAATACTGCCACCGGTACCTCTGGGAAGCCTATCGCGTACTTCGCTATGAACCAAACTTTCTCATGTTTTTTTGGGTCCAGCATCCCTACGAAGTTTGACTCCGCCAGCATTCTCATCATTTTTCTCGGTGGGTTCGCTTTCCGCAGCGCCCACAATATTTTGCCCTGTGGTATTATTTCCTCCAGCTCTAGGTTTTTTAGGCTGTATATTTTTGTTTCTCCTCGGACGTTTATGCATAGCCTCTTCTGGTCTGGTGTTATCATTGCCTTCTCCGCGTATCCCAGTAGTTTTCCGTGCTTACCGATGATTTTTTTGGCCTCCTCCAGCCTCATCGTGAATATTGTGCCGAATCTTTTGAGGGGCTCGTATTTTTTTGGTAGTTTTGGTGGTTTTGTTATGGCCATGTCTTTGGTTAGTGGGTGTATCGCCATTGATGGTTCCGCTAGTGCTTTTAGTTTTTCTATGTTTATTAGTACGTGGCTGTATGTTAGTGTCGCTCTTGTGTGTGCTATTAGCCATTTCGGGTTTTTCTGTGTGTAGTGGACGAGGTGGTAGTGGCCTGGTGTCCATACTGTGTCTATTTCTTCTCCTTTCTCATTCATGAACAATATGTATGAGTGTCCTTCCCCCCCGCCCACGTTTGCTATTTCTCTTGGTTTTTTCTTTTTTGTTTTTATACCGCTTATATGTACTATGATCATTTTTCTCATTATCTATGTTTCTTTTCGGTATTTAAGACCTCATAGGTTTGTTTTGGGAGATTGGCTATTTTTTGTTGGTTCTGCTCTGTGTTATATACATAGATTTATGGAAATTGTGTTGTTGTAGTGGTGGCTTGGTATGGCTCTGCTTTGTGGGCCTAGCGATGAGACTTGAGGAATGAAGGATCTAAAAGAAAAGTACTAAGCATATATAGGTTGTATAAACCATATTAAGTTGTTCTCTCTGGATTTTCGTCGTTCTATTATACTATAGAGCATGGGTCTATGGTTGCTACATAAATTTGCCAACATGTGATTACATGTCTGCTATAATCCGCAGAATGACGAACTTCGTGACGGTCAACTATTGCGATTAATATCTTCGCCCCTTAACTTGAAAATACAAAACAACAAATATTCGATCTTTTTTGAGAGAAGAGCTCCTAAATAAGAGACAATCTAATAATGCTATATATACACTTGGGACATATATTGATCGTCATGCTGGATTGATTATTATGATTTCTTGTTTTTTGCGGTTTCGATTCGTGATTGTTGTTTTTGTATTGATTGGTGTTCGGATATGTCGTTGTTGGGTTTCTTAGAATTCGAAAGTGTTTTTATATGGCTAATGAGTATTTATGTTCAGTTTTTATGTTAGTAGGAAAAATTGTGTGGGAGGTATGTCGAGAGAAATTAAGGTTATTTATGATAGGGCGGCGGATGTTCTAGCAATAATCTTTGATGAGGACTCAAAAAACCATGATTTTATAGAGGCCGTTCCTGGTTGGTTCATATGGTTTGATGAAAACAACAATGTACGGATGATCGAGATATTTAGAGCGAGTAGATTTTTGTTAAAGCTGAAAACCGTAGATCTGGAGGGTGAGAAGTGATTTATTGCAGGATACTACATTATGCGCGCCACATTTTTCTTAGGCATCCAGAAGTAGATAGATCAGATGTAGACAAATGTGTCAGGAATCCAGACGAATGCTATTTTGATAATACCACACGCTACTACATTTTGGTCAAAAATCTGGATAGTAGATGAATTTGTTGTATTATTGACAAACTTAATGACGAATGTGTCATAGCTTCGGCATGATATATGAGCGATAAGAAAAAATCTAGGTATGTGTATGGAAAGCTTGCGGGAGGTGAATGGAGTATCGTGTAGACTATTACATAGAAGTTAGGGTTCGCACCATTCTTGCTTCCAGATTCAATGCTTAACGCATTTTCTATTTCTCGGCATAAATTAGGAGTAGTTTAAAATTTCAGTATCTTCCTAGCGACATAAAGTTGTACGATTTTGCCACGATCAAAAACGGCATTAGCCAGTAAAATATTACATGCGGAACAAAACATAGAACAAAAAATTTCCATCCAAGTAATAAGCATAGGAAATGTATATGTGGATCCGATATCTATAAGTCATGCCAAATATGCGTTACTATCGCTCACTCATTGCTAAGTGTTTCATTGAATAACAAATAAGTATAGGATAGACAGAACAAAAAGCACGAGGTCTAAATCAAGCAATAGCCTCCACGAAGACCAATTTATATCTAACGCGTTATGGGGGGTGTGGGATTCGAACCCACGACCACTGGCGCCCAAGGCCAGCATCCTTCCAGGCTAGACTAACCCCCCGTTTTTGTTTTGGTATTTGCTTATTTTATTCTCATGAATTCTTATTATATGAAGATTGGTTTAAAAAGTTTTGTTGATCTCGTTTGGTGAGTCTATTGGTGTTTAGACCATACAGGATTATTATTGATAATTTGAGGCGTTCTGTGCATTTATGTTTGAGGGATCTTGGTTTTGATG
>JAUQYS020000255.1:0-3263 GCA_030587585.2 Candidatus Njordarchaeota archaeon | reverse complement strand
TTTATTTGCATTATTCTGCACATTGATAACAATGCTCTTGTCGCTAGTTTTAGGCGTAATAGTAGATATTAGAGCTCCAGACACTCTTAAATTTACTGTAGGGGCTGCTGATGACAATATAAAGTGTTTAGTTGTTGGCTTAGTATTTGGGCTTATTGGAGGTGTAGGCAGCATTATAGGCTCAATATCATTAGCTTTCGTTGGATGGTATGGATACATAAAAAACATAATGCCATATGCGATAGTTGAGGGTGTTCTCAGAGGAGGACGAGATATTTCAAACTCTGTCGGAGGAGTTATAGGAGCTTTACTGGGTCTGATTCTCGGATCAACTATAGAATATGTTGTAAGGCAATGGAAAACACTTAAAATAAAAATGAGACAATTAGCATTAAAAGAGAAAAGAGCCAAATTTAAGGCTGTATCGCCACAAGTAATTAAAAAAGTAGTGGAATTGGGGGCATTTGATCTCGTAGAAGCAGATAAGAATGGCATACCTTCCGACGCGGTAATAGCTTTGTATGGTATGGGTATTCTTGATAATGTTTCTGGTAAGTTCTATGCGATTAATGAGAAAAATGTACGTGATTTTGTAGAAAGAGCTAGAGAAATAAATATATTGCTAGATAAAATTGACAGAGTAGTAAAAGCTGGTATTGATGAAGGAATTATTGAGCGTCTAGGGCAGTTAGGAATAAAAAATATGGCTCTGATAATTTTTGATCCTCGAAAGGGCCCAATGCCTGCATGCGCTATTAGATATACAAGGTTTTCTGGTCTTCTTTTTAGTGACCCAACGATATCCGTTACTTTATCTAATATTAGTAGAACAGTCAAAGAAGCTACGATGCATGATGCTAGGCTTGTATTAAGAACATATAAAACGAAATATCATGGAAGAGATCTATTCCATATAGTTTGCGCAGAGATTATAGAGGCTCTGGAAAAATCGGCAACGCATCAATTTATGGATATAGTCGCAGAAGTGCTTGAGAAGAAAGGAAGTACGGATAGTGTTTCTTTTAAAAAAGCGATAGAGCAAGCTATAAAGAAAACTAGGGATGTTTCTAGGAGTCGTAAAAGAAGAAGGTGAGATATTTGCTTGACGCAAACGAACTAGAACGCTATAAAAGACAGATAAAACTCATCGGGATAAAAGCACAAGAAAAAATAAAAGCATCTAAGGTATTGGTAGTAGGTGTTGGAGGATTAGGATCGATAGTGAGTTTTTATCTTGCCGCAGTGGGAATTGGAAACATTACTATTATCGATAGAGACAAAGTCATACTTTCAAATCTTAATAGACAAGTATTGTATAACATTGATGATCTGGGGAAGGATAAGGTTTTTGTTGCTAAGGATAAACTAGAGAAATTTAATCCTAATGTCAACATAACAGCCATAAAATCGGAAATATCGCGTTCTCTATTAGATGACGTCGTTCCAAGCGTCGATGTTGCTGTAGATTGCCTTGATAATTGGAAGTCTAGGCTTATTCTTAATGATATATGTGTCAAACATATGAAACCATTAGTACATGGCGGAGTAAGAGGATTAAATGGTCAAGTTATGACGATAATTCCCAAAAAAACAGCATGTCTTAGATGTCTAATTAAGGAACCAAAGGACGAGGAAAAGGAGATACCGATAATAGGTCCCATTGTAGGAATTATCGGATCATTACAGGCCCTAGAGGCTATAAAAATTATCGTGGGTATTGGGGATCTATTAGCTGGAAGATTGCTGATATATGATGGATATAGTGTTGATTTTGAGACAGTAGAAGTCAGAAGGAGAAAAAATTGTCCCGCCTGTGGTGAAAATTTGTGAGCAACATTATTTGTTTGCTCACTGATTTTGGTTATTCCGATCCGTTTGTAGGTATAATGCGTGGAGTCATTTTAGGGATAAATCCAAAAGCCAAAATTTTAGATCTTGCGCATGGAATTCCTAAATTTGATGTTAGACATGCAGCTTTTATTCTTAGGATAGCTTACAAGTATTTCCCGGAGGGAACCGTTTTTTGTGTTGTGGTCGACCCCGGGGTTGGAACGGAGAGAAGATCTATTGTTATAAAAACAAGAAACTATTTTTTCGTTGGACCAGACAATGGTTGTTTGATGTGGGCTGCTGAGGATAATGGGATCATAGATATTGTTGAGATAGCTAATAAGAGATATATGCTTAAGGAAATTAGCACAACATTTCATGGTCGAGATATTTTCGCACCAATAGCGGCGCATATATCTAAGGGTCTTGATCTGGGTGATATCGGGCCAAAACTAAGTGTAGAAGCATTAGCAAAGATAAAACTTAGGGAACCAATAATATCAGAAGATATGTATGTTGCGGAGGTGATTACAGCTGATGGGTTTGGTAACATATTTCTTCATATGAAATCAGAATTGCTGGAGGAACAGATAGGAGAAAAGCTCATTATTCAATTTGGGGATAAAAAAGTAGAAGCAGAAATAGCTCAGACTTATGGAGATGTTCCAGAAGGAAAATTCTTGATACTAAAAGAGTCATCGCATGGATTTTTAGAAATAGCTATGAATAGAGGCTCAGCAACAAGAATATTAGGGGTATCTCCCGGTGAAACAATAAAAATCCTGAGAGGGAAGTTAGATAATACCTAGCTTCTTTAGGATAACTCGATTTGGCTCTATGCATATTGTGTCGTCTCTCATTCTTACCATTCTTAGCAATCTAAATAGACGTATAGCAGCTGCAAGTTGGCGTCGATTGGGGGATTCTTTTATTTCATTGCGAGATAAACATTTTGTTTCTAATATCTTTCTGAGAAATTCATTGTCAAAGCTTCTAATACGCATTTTTTTGCCCAATGTTATCATATGTACCTTTCCAGAAGTAGCGAGTATGTATATCTTGTTGTGTAGTTCTATTATTGGAACATTATCTATTGTTTTTTTTCCTAGGTCAGTTATGTAGTATACACCAATATCTCTCTTCATGAGTTTTCGTCTTTGACAATACCACAAGAATTTTCTAAGAGATTTTTTTGGAATTTTCGTTATTGAATACAAATCACTGAATGTGCATTTTCCACCAAATTTATCGGTTAGATACGTTAGGATTATTTCCATAGCTTCTGACACTTTGTGTTCACTCGGACAAAATTTTTTTCAATTTTTCTAAATCTAATTTTCTCAATATAAAAAAATTTTCTATATTTTTGAGGAGAAAAACTGTAGACTGCGATCCTTTAAAGGGTAATACTATATCAGCAGCTTTTTTAAGCT
>JAUQYS020000209.1:0-2499 GCA_030587585.2 Candidatus Njordarchaeota archaeon | reverse complement strand
GCAAATAACACAGATGAACTTGTTATATTCATCGAAATCAGCTCAGCTGAATTTATCCCCTTAAAAGAATCCCCTCAAATCATTGAATATTTACCATATATCGCGGGGGCCATAATCGCAATTGTAGCAGTAGTAGCCGTATATTACATAAAAAGGAGAAAAAAACTTGGCGAATAACCTAACCAATTGCTGTTTATTATTTTTCTTTTTTTCGTGCCGGAGGATAATTATTGGTAATGCGAATATCATAAGTTCTAGTAGTGATATTGTGGCATAGACTGCTCGATATGAAGACGAATTATTCAATATTGGTATGCATTTTGATGCCATTCCGCTTTGTTCGATTAGTTCTTTTGCTTTTGTAAGGTTGTACTCATATTTTGTTATTTCGAACCCAGTATAGCCTAGTATGTCTCGAGGTATGAGTCCATAAAAGGGAACTGTACAGTTTTCGAAAACATTGCTACGGATTTTATCGTACGGCATGGCATAGGCAAATGCCTTTCTCACGAGCAAATTGTTGAATGGAAACTTCATACAGTTCAAAGCAACATAATTTATTCCATCATCCAAGAAGCTATGATTCACCGAAATAACTTTTTTACTTTAAATCACCAAGTTGCAAAGAATTCTAAGAAAAAAATAATAGCAACACTAAGCAAAGAACAATAATCACAAAATAATGAGAAAGATATGTGTTCTCACTATAGAGATCATTTCTAGATTACTGGGTTTGTCTATTTTGATATTATTTTATCTTCTTTTATCATCGCTATTTCACAACCAAAAGGTTTTTTCTTGATTTCCTCTGCAAGTTCTTTTTCTAGTTTTGCGAACAATGCTACGCCGCCGAGTTTTTGTGCTATGCCAAGCGTGCAGCAATCAGCAATAGATAGCCTTCTTTCACATTTTATTATAGCTATTTCCTCTGTGAATATGTCAAGAGGCATTATGCTTATATATCCCGAGGCTATGAGGTATGCGAGTTTCTTTTTGGCGACTTCTATAGATTTCCTTCTGCAGAGTATGTACAGTAGCTCTATTATAGCTAGTCTATGTGTCACGGCGTCGATGAGCTCATTCATTATGTATTTTTTCACTTTGTTGAATATTCTTTCTCCTAGTGCTAGTCCTATCAGAACACCACCATCAAGCACAACTATTTTTCCAACTAAATCATCTAAGTTCACGTTTTCTCTCCTCCAAAAGATCCTGATAGATACTCTCAAAATCAAGACCCTCTATTGGTTCAGTAAACTTTTCAAAAAGTTTTTTTCGTCGTTGTTTATTATGATACTCTTTTATGAGCATACGGACAATATCGTCGAAGTTAACTCTTTTACCCGAGGCCGCCTGCAATTCACCCGCTATCCTAACGAGCTCCTTTTTAGTTTCCTTGCTGATATAAATAGTACTCATTATTACTCATCTCGATAGATTCTATAATATTATAGAAACTATAATATTATAAAAAATATTAAGAATTTTCCTTTAAGAAAATTCCTGAGGAACAATTATATCTCTGACAAAATTGTCATGGAGATTAACTCTTTTTTATAACTGCCGACAGCTCTGTCCTAAAAGCCTATATTTTTATAAACATATAATCATCTTATCATAGAAATACATATGATTACTACGTCTTCTCTAGTCTAAAATGACCAAGAATTTTTAAATCCTAATCTAGATAACTTTCACTTCTCTTCGCATTCTCCAGATCATCATTTTTAACAAGTTTTGCATATATCGGAGATATAAAAAAACGGAAACAGCGAATATCAATAAAAAGCTAAATGCGAAGAAACTTGCTAAGAATGCATTTTGAATACAATATTTATAAGGCCTATCAGCAATTCTTATTAGTATATCTTGCTATTACATGATTATTTATACAGTTCGAACTTCACCATTCTGTGTATCGATAAGTATTTAATCAATGAGAATTAGCCTATCTTCTTGCCGATCCAGAGGAAATGTTCGGTATTTCCAAGCAGTGTTGGATCATTTGATGACTCTATGGCTATTCTAACAATCTTATTCCAAATTGCTTTATCTTTGGAGATCTCATTAACGTATTCTCTTAAATGCGTAAAAATTCCTTCGCATGCTGCCATTTCTATCGTCTCGAAGCCTCGTTTTTCCATAAATTTTTTCAGTTCTAGCGGTTTCCAAAATTTTGCGTCTGGAAATACGGATATATCATCTCCATGCCACTTAGACAAGTGTATACCATATAGAAACATAGGTTCATGGTTCTTCATCTTGAATTCTTCTGGATAACTCTTTACTACTGTTCCGATAACACCATAGTAACTTATAGCAGATATAAATAGTATTCCCCCTACTTTTAGAGTTCTCCACAGCTCTTTTACTGTTTTTTCTTGATCATCTGGACGCGGTAGGTGATATAGAGGACCAAAGCAAATAGTAGCATCAAAAAAATTGTCCTTAAACACACCTAAGTTTGTTGATGATGTATTTACGATAGCTATTATTTTG
>JAUQYS020000123.1:0-8969 GCA_030587585.2 Candidatus Njordarchaeota archaeon | reverse complement strand
GAATACTTTCTATTTTTTCTCTTATTTTACTCTCAAGCTCCTGTATCCACCATTCCTCTACTATAGGCGATGGAATAATAACATGATTGTTTTCAAGAAATTCTCCGATAGCTATTAGCATATCCCCTAGGAACAATATTTCAACGATTCTTTCTTTAACATTTTGTAATACTTGCCTGTTTTCTATTTTTATTACAGAACCGTCATCAAGTTTGACTATTGGTGGTTCGATAGAATCAACGGGCAGAACAATAGCGCCCTTTCCAGGTCTTTCAGGCTTAATTTGAGTGCCCACCGCTAAGAAGCTATCTAATAGAAGCATTGTTATCGGGTGTACACCAACAGCAGCCAATCCCGTATTCCTAGATCGACCATATCTAAGTCTAAATCCTCCATATTTCATTGGTGATGAAAAAATAGGGCGGCCTATAACAGCATCTCGCATGTAAGCATAATTTGGTTCAATATTCGTCTTGTTTTTACCAATATTTTTCTCATTCGTGTTATTTTTATTTTTTTCTTCATGGTGTCCAATTTTTGAAAGGTCTTCTAACCAGTCCCACCCATCAATCTTGAGCCGTCTAATTATTTTGAGTAATTTTTTTGCTTTTGCTATAAATCCATCATTCATCACTAGTACGGCCCCACCACGGATCTTAGGTGTGTCGACATTTCTAACATTTCGATATATTTGTACTTCCTTATCTGTTCCTTCTCCATTAACCTCTATGGGGATATGTTTCATAGCAAATATGATTTTTTCTCTATTTGGTGGGTACTGGAGATTTTTGTAGCGTTTATATAGAAAGATCTCTTCTACCATGCGTTCAACTTCTTCCTGAGTTGGCTCATATTTTTTCAAATTTAAACCACGTCTTACAATATCAGCAATTAAAACCGAGAGGGCAGTTTCCGTTCCTCCAGCAGATCTAATTGGGCCTGCATAGTAAACAGCTAAATGTCTTTCTGGTCTTATTTTTACTTTTACTATTCCTTCGAGAGGGGCAGCTACTATCCCATTTGTAACGATAGCCAATGCTGTTCTAATAGCTTGCTCAGCTACTTTTTCGTCATTAATTTCGTCAGGCGTCCACTTTTTCTGGGCGATTTCCCTAGCTATAATAACGGCAATTTCTTCTAGCTCTTTTCCTTCATCTTGAAGATCGCGAATTCGTTTTGCGATGCCTTTAGGCCCGACCATAGCTTCAACTCTAGATGCAAGGTCATAGGCTAGTGATATTTCTGGTTTTATGTCGGGATCAAGCCCCCTGCTTCTGGCGAGTAGGGCCAATTTATATGCTTCCTTAGTTTTGTTTATTAATTCTCTAAAATACTCAGCATAGTCTTCGGGATATGCTAAATCTTCTGGTATCTTTATTTCTGGTATCTCCATTTTTGCATACCATCAGCAGTATGATTATAGAACATTTTTCTATGATCAATATAGACTAAAAAATTCATCAAATTTTGTGGTCTTATATTTGTAATACGTGAGATAAAATGCCGGTAATAGTTAAAGATCCATTATATAAATCTATTAGGATCAGACCCTTTGTAGATAATGAATTCAAAGTGGCTGATTTAGAGTATAAACAGTTTCCAGATGGGGAAACTTATATTCGATTTCTAAGCGAAATAGACGATGATGTATACCTCGTACTAGCTCGTGGATATCCCGACCAAGATCAAAATATAATAAGAACAATGTTGATTACCCAAACGCTTAAAGATCTGGGGGCGAAAAAAGTAATATTATGTATGCCCTATTTTCCATATTCTCGGCAAGATAAGCGATTTTTGTCGGGAGAAGCTATTTCCGCTAAGATAGTAGCGAGGGCTCTAGTTACGAGCGGGGCTGATGTTATTATTACTGTTGATATACATGACGATAAGGTCTTTACATTCTTGGGAGATGCGTTCATAAATATAACTACAGAAGATTTGTGGGCTAGATTCATACGAGAAAAATACGGTTTGTCAAAGGTTGTTCTCATAGCTCCAGATTTGGGTCGAAAAAAACTTGTAAGTTTGATCGCTGAAAAATGTGGAGTTGATTATGTTGCTTTTTCTAAGGTCAGAGATCTAAAAACTGGGAAGATAATTAAACATGACCCCTTGGACTATAAGAAATATCAAGCACATCTTCAAGATGCAGAAGTATTTGTTATTATTGATGATATAATAGCGACTGGTGGAACGGTGGCGAATATAGCATCTAGGCTGAGAGAAGATGGTTATGGTGGCAAGGTTGTTTGTTTATTTACTCATGGATTGTTTTTAGGAAATTCATACGACAAACTTATACGTGCTAGAGTTGACGAAATATATTGTACCGATACTGTAGAAAACTCTTTTATACATCCCAGTTTAATAGTTGCACCTTATATTTTGCGAAAATTAAATGATTTTATGTTATTGTAAAGAGAATTATGCTGATGTAATCATCAATGAAGCTTAAAAATATAATCATTCAATAGTGGTGAAAAATCATGCCTGGAAAACCACCTCACTTTGTAAAATACAACTTACATTTCCAGATGCGTATAAATGGTTTTGTTGAGAAAAATGATATAATCGGCGCCATATTTGGACAGCTTGAGGGCATATTGCCGCCAGAATTAGATCCTCAGAATCTTTTAAATACAGGGAGAATAGGTCGAATAGAGGTTTCGCTGACGCATAGAGAAGGGAAAACATTTGCAGAAATTATAATACCTTGCTCTCTTAATAAAGTGGAGGCATCGATCCTAGCAGCAGCTGTTGAAACAATAAATAAGATTGGCCCAGCGACGGCCGAGACGAAACTAGATCACATAGAGAATATACTAGAGGAAAGAAGAAAACAGATAATAGACCGCGCTAGTGAGATTCTTGGTGGTTGGTACAATTATGAAAAAACAGAGATTCAGCCAGAAAGCATTCCAAGACTAATAGAAGAAAAAGCTAGGAAGACGAAAATGATAACTGTGGGTCCAGAGAAATTACCTGCGGGGGTCGGGATACTTAAAAGTGATGAGATATTAATAGTGGAAGGACGAGCGGACGTAGTAAATCTTATAAAACATGGTTACGATAATGTTGTTGCTGTAGGCGGATCTGGGACGATCCCAAAAACAATAGTAGATCTGGCGAAGAAAAAAATGGCTACGGCATTTGTCGATGGTGATCGAGCAGGGCTACTGTTGTTGAAATCTTTATTGCAGGCAGCGGAGATTGATTACATAACAGTAGCTCCTAAGGGCAAGGAGGTAGAGGAGCTTACATATAAGGAAATAAAGCATGCTTTGGATCATAAGATACCAACGAAGAATTTGTCATTGGATATTGATAGGCTAGAATATTTAATTGAGGAATACATTGGTCGTCCAGCTGAAAAAGTAGCTAAGCCCGAAGATATTGATTTAGCTATAGAGGCACTCTTGGACAAAATTGCGGGCAGCAAAAAGTTTATAGCTGTTAATGAGAATTTCGAGGAAATAATATCAGGAAATATAGCATTATTAGAAAAAGTTATAGACTATTTGTCCGGCACAACATACGCAGTGCTTTTAGATATTAAACCAAGCGGTGAGATCCTAGAAAAATTAAGATCGGTAGGTGTGGATATTGTGGCATATAGAGGAAAAAATGATAAGATAGAAATAATAAATTTGCAAAAACTAGCTGAGGAAGAACAAACAAACAAAAACCCCGAATAAAAATTATCTATTTTTTTCAATAGAACATAGTTGTGGTTTTCGATAATAAAAAATAGAAAGAGGTTATATGAACTATCTGAGGCCAGCAAGCCTTAGGAGATGTTCCCACTCTTTGTCTACGCGTTTTTGTATGTCTTCAATTAGGTCGGCTCTACGTTGGGGTTTGAACAGATGTCTGAATCGTCCCTGTAACTTTAGATATTCCTCTATCGGCAGTTTTTTATCTGGATTCTTAGCAATGAATAGTGAGCGATCCGTTACTTTATATTCACGAGTATTTGGATCAAACTCCCATAGAGGATGAAGACATGTTTCTGTAGCCATTTTTGAGATCGTCATCGTCAGTTTGGATTCATGTCGCCATCCCCTAGGACAAACCGAAATAGCATGTATGAAAGCGGGACCATCATATTCATAAGCCTTTCTTATCTTTATTACAAAGTCTCTCCAATAATATGGATTAACCGTCGCTACATAAGCGTTGTGATGAGCTGCTATTATGAATCCTATCGGTTTTTTCCATTCCATTTTTCCAGGTATGACCTCACCTGCAGGAGAGGTAGTAGTACTAGCATACTTTGGTGTTGACGAACATCTCTGAATACCAGTATTCATATATGCTTCGTTATCATAGAGTACGTATATGAATTTATGGCCTCTTTCAACAGCACCGCTGAGGGATTGGATTCCTATATCATATGTACCGCCATCACCGCCAAAAACAATTACTGTAGGTAATTCATCTTTCCAGATTCCTTTTCTTTTAAGAGCTTTAAATGTCGCTATAACTCCCGAAGCTGTAGCGGCGGCATTTTCAAATGCGTTATGGATCCAGGGTAAACGCCAGGAAGTATATGGGTAAATAGTCGAAGCTACTTCCAAGCATCCGGTAGCATTCACAACTATAACATTTTTTGGATCTGGTATAGCTTTAAGTGTTAGCTTAACGATAACTGGTGCTGCACAACCCGCGCATAGGCGGTGTCCTGACGCAAGAAGATTGGGCTTCTTAGCAAGATCATATAGGGTAGGATTCCACGATTTTTCTGCCATATTTTATCACCTCTTATTCTCTCAGCCCCAAATATTTTTTAACAAATGGTTTTTCTTTTCCTTCTTTGATGCGTATTAGTTCGTCAAAAGTTTTTGCGATAAGTTCGGGAGGCAAGTCGCGTCCCCCTAAGCCAAATACATAGTTTAGTACTGTGTGTGGTCTGTTTTTAGAGTGATATAATGATGCTAGTGTTTCCAAGAACAATGGCCCACCCATGGCCCCCTGATCTTGTGCCCTATCAAATATGGCCACAAGGTCTTTTCCTTCTAATGCATCACGGATATCTTCCCAAGGGAAAGGCCTAAACATACGTATTCTTAGTATGCCTATTTTGACGCCTTTCTCTTCTCTATATTTCTTAGCTACATATCTTAAAGTTCCTGCAGCGCTACCCATAACTACTATAACTATATCGGCATCATCTATGTTCCATGGAACGATTCTACCATTTCCATATTTTCGACCGCTTATTTTAGCGTATTCGTCATTTATTTTTTCGATGAGTGATGGAACATTATTCATTCCTTCTATTTGCTGGCGCTTGAATTCGAAGTAATAGTCATAATATGCAAAAGGCCCAAAAGTAACAGGAATGCGGTTTCTAGGAGAAAGAGACAGTTCTACTGTTTCTCCCATTAATTCGATCTTTGGAATAACTCTTTGTTCACCAACAAATTCTTTTACGACTTTTGCGTCCTTGAAAACCTTGACATTCATAGCTGTGTGCGACACCAAGAAACCATCTAAACACACCATTACTGGCAATAGAACATCAGGATGTTCACCAATTCTGAATGCCTGAATGGCCGTGTCATATGCCTCCTGGGCATCCTCAGTAAATAATATGACCCATCCCGAATCGCGTTGTCCCATAACGTCCGTATGATCGCAGTGAATATTTATAGGCCCTGAAACGGCTCTATTGGCTATTCCCATCATAACTGGTAATCGCATGGACGATACAATATATAATATCTCGTGCATTAGCTGTAAGCCATTTGCAGCCGTGGCGGTAGCTACTCGGCCACCAGCAGCAGCGGCGCCAACCATGGCAGAAATAGCGCTATGTTCGCTCTCAACATTAACAAATTCTGTTTTTACTTCTCCATTCGCTACAAATTCACTAAATTTTTCTACGATCAATGTTTGAGGCGTTATAGGAAACGCCGCTACAACATCTGGTTCAACATGTTTCCAAGCCCAAGCAATAGCAAAATCCCCATTTAATAACATTTCAACTTGATCTTCTGCCATTTGGATCACCTCTTCTCTATCTCCATAGATATAGCCTTAACAGGACACTCATTAGCACAGATTCCACATCCCTTACAATATGTATAGTTAACTTCAACGCGCTCCACTTTTTTCTGTTCCTTGTCCCATACAACATTAATAGACATGTCTGGACAATATATATAGCAGATTAGACACTTGATGCATTTATTATGGTCTATTACAGGTCTTTCAGATCGCCAATCACCAGTATGATAATCGGTAGAAGGGCGCCAAGGTACGCCCGCTATGGGAACTTCTTTCCAAGATTTTAGTTCTGCTCCGCTCATTTAGTTTTCACCTCATCGTAAGCTCTTTTTATAGCGTTTATATTAGCACTAACAATTTTTTCCGAGTATCTTTCTCCAAGCACTATTCTTGTTGCTTCAATTAAGTTGTCTAATGATAAATATTTTATTCCAAGGGATTCTAGTACCTTCACCATAGCTCCCAAGATTGCTGTATTGGCAATTGGGCGTCCTATTGTCTCGAGGGCGATTTTCATACCATCCACCGTGAAGACTTTTATGTTACTAGGCAAGCCTATTTTTTTTCTTATTTCTTCAGGACTTAGAGGGGAATTTATTATTACGACTCCATTTTCTCTTACAAGGTCTTTTGCTTTTTCTGCGAGTGTTCCATCAATCACAGCTACGACATCAGCTTTTGTTATGCCCGCATGGATGTCTATTGGTTTATCCCAAATTCGAGCGTATGCTCTTACAGGTGCGCCAGATCTTTCTGGTCCAAACTCGGGAAATGATTGTGAATATTTTCCAGCCTGAACTGTAGCTTGAGCGAATAATACGCTAGCTGTCCAGGCTCCTTGGCCTCCTCTAGCTAGAAATGTAGCTTCGAAGGGTCTATCACTCAACGCAATCACCTTGTATTAATTTCTGCTAAAATATACGTAAATATGAGGATTAAAAGTTCATATATACAACAATGTGATCGATTGTGACCGTAGAAGTTTAGGAGTAGATGACATTTAGGTAGTTTTATCATAATTTTTATCTATTTCTGGATTATTATATTTTTTGGTACTATCGGTTATATAGATGTTAAGGAAGAAGTCTAGGTGGATTATGTTTGAGATTATCACTGAGGACAATATTGAAGATGCATTTATGCTAATGAAAGCCTTGAGAAAAAAAGCATATGAGCTCTTTGGAACTTTTTATGTGCCTCTATTTCAATTAATTGAGTTTGACCCAAATACAAAAATAGGGATAATCAAATGTAGGCGGGAGGACTTAGATAAGCTTCGAGTACTTTTTGCTTTTTTTAGAAGAATAAATTCCGATAAATTGGTTGTAATAAATGATATTTATTGTTCGGGAACATTAAAAAAACTTAAAGAAAAAACCAAGGGGGTCGAACAATTTAAATTGAATGCGTGAGTATCTTGAGATCAAAATGTGATCCAACGTTGGTGTTAGAGATAATATCTGATATTATAGGGGCTCTAAGAGCGGAATCTGAAGTGGAAGTATATAGATATTTCGAAATTCTAAGAAGATATCTAAAGGGTAAAAAGTGTTCTAAAGAAACGCTAGAACGCGCTTTAAGATTATTAGAATCAGTTCGTGATGAGTTATCGCATGGGTTCTTACTTATATTAAATGATATTATAGAAGACCTAAAGCAAAGACTGCCTAAGAAAAAAACAAAGTCAGCAAGAAAAAAGTCAACTAAAACGCGGAGAAGGAGAAAATACCATAGGCGGTGATCATTTCTTCGGGGGAGGTGCCGCCGTGAAAAACAGCGCCTCTTCCGGGTGTAAATTTGGTTGGGCCCTTGGGGAATAAGACAATAACACTTGAGGCCTTCTTGATAGTAGTAAAAATCTGAGTGCCTTTGCGTCTGAATTCTATATTTTCGAATAGTAATCTGTCAGCGGGAACGAGCCAAAACTTGTTTCTATATCCCTCCCGCGAATGATATATTTGTTCGGCTTCGAATGTTGCGTTTTCGTCGGATAAGGGAATGATGGCATAACGTTCTTTGATTATTGGCTCTAAAGAACGGTCTAATAGGTTTTTTTTATGTAGGTCATCTATGAAGTCATTAATTTCTTCGTAGCGGATATATATGCCTAGTCCATGGTCGGAACATATTGTTAGATGAATTTTTTCTGTTTGTTTTGAAATATTAGACAAAATGAACATCAGCAACTCTATTATATTATCCAAGTATTCTTCAACAAAATGTACCATTATGTCTTCAGATGCTCCATGCATCACTTTTTCGAGCTCGCTTAGGACCAACAATATATTCCTTTCGTGATGTTCCTGTTTTTTGAATTTATTCAAAATAAGATTTATAGGACCATAGTAGTATTCTATGGAGCTAAATCTTTTTTTAAGTAAATCTTCTTCTTTTTGTCGAAGCTCTCTACTAAAAATCATGTTTACAGGTATATCACCCATAATTATTGCTCTTCTTGAAATATGCGTGATTGACGGAAGGAGAGAAATTTTTGGGACAATCTTGATTTTTTTGAAACCAGCTCGCTTAAGCCGAGGCCAAAGTCTCATAATAAAATCATCGTATCTTAAGCCGTCTAATATTACGATGATATTGGCAATCTCTTCGTTTGAAGGTAAGCTTGCGATGTTATCGAGGGAGCTCAAAGTAAAAAGGGATCCAAATTTCTTAAGAAGAATAGGATAATTTTTGATTATGTAGTATTCCCAACGCTTACTTAAGCTAGAATAAATCTTATTTAGATTTTTAAGAATTCTGAAGAACCCAGGAATATATCCATAAATTTTTCTGAGCTTAGAAGTAAATTTGTCAGCAAGGCTTTTTGCTTTTATGATGATGACGGTAGAATCGAGAAGCTGAGAAATATTTTCAATGTTTTGTGGAGAAATAGATAGGGCTTTTTTAAGACTTTTTAATAATTTGTAAAGAAGAACAATACGGTGGGGAGGATATACGTA
>JAUQYS020000092.1:0-3314 GCA_030587585.2 Candidatus Njordarchaeota archaeon | reverse complement strand
CCCAGCTATAAGACAACGATATATCTTTGTTATTTTTTCTTTTCCAGCAATCTGGCATACATCATGCAAAGATAGACCCGTAGATATTTTTGGTTCATATCTCTCTAATCTGGCTCTACTAATGCTTAGCGCCAATATATTTTCTAGTCTCGTATCAATAGACGTTGTATCATCCTTTGGTTTAACAATCCCATCAATCATCTCAGCGGGAAAATCCTTCTTCACCTCATCTACCATTGCTATTAGCGTTTTATTTCCCTCTATTGGGTATTTTTCAGACACAAGGAGAGAGTATATTATGTCTTCTTCTCTTAAACCGTAAAGAGTCCTGCCGCTTATATTCATTTTTACTATGTCCCTTTCTTTTTTAGATAGCTGGGAGCTTAGAGCAAAAATTGCACTTATCAGAGAAGAAAGGATATACTGTTGTTCTTTTATCGGCGGGTATGTATATATCACTATGCCGCTTTCATGCAATATAATAAAAAGAATATCTGGGAGCTCTACAAGTTCATCTTCTTCCATTTTCACCATCATCTTCTGAATAGACTCTTAAGACCTTCCATAAATTTGTCCTTACCAGCCCAAATAACTATTATTGTAAATGCCATTAGGACAAGAGTTATACGAGTTATTATTATTCCGATCCCACCAAGCGCTTCTACCATTATTCCTCCAGCTTCCATCAGTTGAAATATCCAGAAAATGATATAACTAATACTAACGTATATTACTTTGCGCTTCAGTTCGGGTTTCTCAACTTTCAAACTAAAATAAACCGCCGTAAAGAGAAACGCACCGACTATCGTTAGAATACCACACAAAACCACTATTTTTACAAAGCTAGGGGGTATCACCTCAACACCAAATTCTGATGCCTCAGCACTAAAACCAGGCCAAAATAGATATACCACAAAAACCACTGAGGCAACTATGAAACCAATGATACTAAATGCTATTTTAAACCGCTTAGAGCCATATAGCTCTCCTAGAAACATGAATAGAAATGCTGCTCCAATAGCTGTTACTGCTGTGTCTATCTTATTAATCCAAATATTAATAGCTATGTCCTCAATCGGATTTCTTATCAATGCGAACACATAGGTTATTGTGAAAAAAGTCCATGCTATAACAAGATATGTGTATACTTTCCTAGCTACTTCTGATGCTACTTTCTTCCTCAAGAAATTGTATATGTAGACGACCATCAGGAAAGAAATTACTACCATTAATGTAGTAGCAAGATTTAAAAGGTAACCATCCATCGCTAACACCCTACAACAATTTTGAATCTAAAAAGAAAAAAAATATATAAAAAGTAATATTGCTATGAGTTATTTATGTCGTGGATTATCGACACTAAAAAATAAATCTATTTATAAGATAAGCTCCGTAATGCCAAATAAAGATCATTTGTATAAGCAACTAATATTATTTTCTTAAGACTTGACCTTGCTATTTCATTTTGCAATTCTTCAAATGCTTGCTTAAATGCCCTAGCACATTTTTTCGACTCTAACCCACCAACCCCCGTACCCATTCCGGGAAACGCAATACATTCGAAGCCCTGTTTTATAGCTTCTATTAAGGCAGCTTTTATTGCTTTAAGAACTTTTTCATATGTTGTCTTCATCGCCGGATACTCCATTGTGGGCGAATGAATTACCGCTTTTGCCTTAAGCCTTCCAGCATTTGTAACTATAGCTTTTCCAATAGGGACAGGAGCATGTTTTCGTGCTTCTTTTTCTATCTGTTCTCCACCCTTTCGTTTTATTGCGCTGGCTACTCCTCCACCCATGTACATCTGACTGTTAGCTGGATTTACTATTGCATCGCATTCTATCTCCGTTATGTCTCCCTTAATTACTTCTATCTCAACCATTTTTCCTCAGATTGCTTCTGCTTCCATTAGGTCTTCTATCGCGTATTCTCCTTCTCCCTTAACTTTTATTGTAATTGTTTTTGTCTCATGAGGCTCTAGAGTCATCTTCCAAGAAAGTATTGTTCTATCTGTTTCTTCTACATTCGCTTCAGGGGATACTTCTATTATTTTAAATGTTTTTGGTATCGTCTGTTTTACCTCATAGTCTGGTACTGGATCTTCACCACTATTTTCAATGCTTAGACGTAATACAAATTCATCTTTACCTGCGGGTGTGACCTGCTTTAGCACATTTACAGATCTAGTAATATGTCTGACCTTTACGTATGGTATATCGTCAACTGGGAGCAATTTTTCGTACATTTCCATATCGGGACTATAAGCGCAATAAACTTTCATTGGGAATTCTAGCTGAACAATTTCTATTGGTATTTTCTGCGGTTTTAGAGTATAAGATATCTTAAGTTCACTTCCCGATGGTAAAGTATCTTCACCCTTAAGCTCTATGATTAGTTCTCTTTCTTTTTCTGTTTTTCCACTTTCCGTTATTTCATGTGTATAGGTCTTTATTGATTTGCCATCTACTTTAACGGATATTTTTTCTGGATCACTAAGCCCTATAGGTATTGTCTCAACAATTTTTACGTATCCTATACCCGATCCACCAATATTTTTAACTAAAGACTCTACGTCTATCTTATTGTTACCAAGAGTCGGTAACTCATTTGGAGATACGAACTTTTCGATCTTTTTGTCGATCTTTAGGCTTATATTTTTCTTGATATCTACCGCCATTACACTAATATCCGGCAACGTTGTCTCATATTTTCCCTCAGCACGTATAAAAACTTTTTCTTCGACCCCTCCCCCTAATCTTACTTTAAGCTTTGGTGTTTCCATAGACTCTATCTCGAATGGTCCTATACTTATCCTACTGTTTGGAGCAATATCAGCACCATCTATCACTATCTTCTTGTCTACCTGCTTTATGTAGGGCGCGTCCGGCATCGATATTATATTTCCCTTAGTTATCTCTATTTCGCCTTCTGCCTTTAGTTCCATTTCATATGGATTTATTATATCCACATAAACTTCCCACTTTCCAGATTCTCCCATTTTTTCATTTTTTCTCAACCCAAAGTTTAGCACAAATCTGCTCGTCGCTTTATTTACCGAAACGGCGCTCAATGTTGCGTTCTCAAGGCTAATAATAACATTTATTTTTCCTAAAGAAACTTTTTTCTTATCAGCTGGTCTTATTGTGAGATTCAGATCGCAATATGCCTCATTATGTGGTGCTAGTCCATCGATTACCCATAATATTCTATCACCATAATTACTTATCTGTCCAACCTCAGGGTTCTCAGGAGTTATCCTTACTATGCTTTCTTCAGAAACATATTCGAGCTGAACTTTATCTATAGGCACATCC
>JAUQYS020000016.1:0-5407 GCA_030587585.2 Candidatus Njordarchaeota archaeon | reverse complement strand
TTGTATTTATCTGGCAAAGGCATAAATCAACACCATATAGAGACATCTAATTAACATTATATTTACCAAAATTATGAGAATAACTATTTAAACCGAATAGCGATACTCGAACTATCTCACTACTACATGCATTATTCAGAAATCGAGAACCCGATTTGGCGGATATAATCGCTCATTTGATGTCCACACCTTCTTTTTTAAGAATACTAAATAACATATCTACAAGTGGTTTATATTCTTTATATCTCATTTCTTCTTTAAACAAAGAATCCCCCGCTAATTTTTTTAAATCTTTTTCCATCATGTCGATCGCTTTGATTATTTTTTCCCTATTCGTTCTAATAAAGGAGTTAGCTTTTTCTAACGCTTTAGTTATTGCCGGACAGTATGCCGGTATCATAGAATACATTAACCACTCGTGTGGAAAAGCCCTGCATTGTGTACCACGAACTGAATATATTGTGCACTTGTTTTCTTCCGATAAAAATGGGCATGGTTTCTCGGCTTTATAGAAAAGTTTAAAGTAAAGTACAATTGGGGTTAATGGCAAATCCTCGACTTTTTTACCCAAATAATCTGCTATTCTATGCGCTTCTTTTTCCTTAAATATCGGCGGGCTATTAATACAACATCTTCCACACTGCTCACACTTAAAAAATTTTATGACTATAAGCACAGATATTCTTAGTGCATACCAATAGTTTCTATGAAGACTTCTGAAAAGCAGCTCAAATTCACTAATAATGTCTTGCTGTTTCTCATCTAGACCTAGTATAATCTTATCATCTTCCTGGAATTTTGTCACCAAATTTTTAGCAATCCCTTTAAATCTAAATATGTTTCTTATAATTATATCATGACAAATGATGAAAACGCCACCGGCGGATCGATGACGAAGCTCGGAAAACCTGAAAAAGATTATACAAACCCCACCAATTCCCTCAAATCCATTATCTGACTGCTCGTTCTTATTTCCCCATATTTGGAGAACCATATGGCCCTAAGACCCGCATCCATTGCGTCCATGTAGTCGTCTATATCTGAACTAACGAGAATCATATCGTCTACTGATTCTATATGACCCTGCTTAATTATGTGATTTCGCAGTTTCTCAAAAACAGTTCGGCCTCTGATCATCCCGAAGATCTCTGGGAGCGAAATAAGCGAATCGATATAAATTCTTAGTCCAGTAGATGTGAGCTTTATTTCATCTATTGTCGGATCAGATTTCGTATAAACAATATTTTTTATCCCTCTGGCATGTAATGCTTTTAATACTTCCTCAGAAAACTCCACCCTAAATACATAATTGCTCGCCAAGTATTCATATAGATCTACGAGCAAATTGTAGTCTATATGAAGAATCGTGGACAATGTTTCTAAGGAATAATAGAATGAGGGGTGCCGACTACTAATCTCTCTGAGTTTTTCTTTTAGCATATTTTTAGCTATTGCAAACTGAGTCTTGTTTTTGACCACCAATATTAGTGGTACAGCAACATTAAACACAATATTTTCTAAACGAGATTCAACAATAGAATCTATACTAAAACATACAACCTTTACCATAAAAATATCACCTTCTATGGATATTATGTCTATTTGGCATTAAAATCATAGCTGGTAATCAATGAAAATTTAAACAAAATTTTGCGATAAATTCTGATGCCACAATGGTGAGGAAATTGTCTAGTGTTCTTGAAGAACTCCTAAAATCAAAAAACCTTCCCGAAATGGCTATAGACCTATATTTAAGTTGCCTCGGCATGGGACCAATGTCATTAGCGGAGCTAAGCATGGCTCTAAACAGACCATTAGACTCTGTAGAAAGCGCGATGGCTGTACTTGTTAGAGAAGGATTCGCACGAGAAATAGAAGGTACTCCCCCCCGATACGAGATAATACCTCCATACAAGCTTTTTATAGATCAATTGGCTGAGTTCAAAATAAAATTCGAAGAATTCGAAAAAGACATCAAAAGATCAATAGATGAAAGTATCAATCTACTTAATGAAAACGTAAACACATTTAATCAGTCGATGCTTGAGACTGTTAATAAAAGTCTGACGAATATATCGAATAATGTTGAGAATGCACTAACCAATATATCCAATGCTATCAACGATCAGGTTAACAATGTAGCTAAGTTTGTCGGTGATACCGTGTCGAATCTGACGGAAACTTTTTCAAAACAAACAGAAAACCTAAAAGCTACACTAGAAAATCAATTAAACAATACACTGAGCTCAATGAGTGAAAAAATATCAGAATTCAATCAAACAATAGTTCAGGAAGCAAATAATATAACAAAAAGAATGGAAAACGAGCTCAATATTCTGATAACATACATCTCTAAGGAATTAGGTGATATTACTATAGCTACATCAGATAGTCTAAACATGTTTACAAAAGATGCCTCTAAAAGTTTGGAGACCGCATTAAGGGAAGTCGAAAAAAACGTTGGCGACTTCACCAGCAATTTAACTCAGACACTCACGAATGTTGTTAACGACATTAGTAATCAAGTTTCAAATTCTGTTGATAATCTGGCCAAAACTATGGGCGACCTAATGGCAAACATTGTAGACCAAGTAAACAAGATACAGGAAACATTTAACCAAATAAACAAACTATTACAGGAGACTCTTAACAATGCATCAAATCAAATTCAAACAACAACACAGAACGTTAATAGTGGCGTAGAAAATCTCAAAGAAAGCTTAGAAAAAAGCTTCAATAAGATAACCAACAACATAACAACAAGTTTCTCGGAGCTAAGCGAATCAGTCGAAAAACAGCTAGGTACCATGCTAACAAATCTAAAGGAATCAGCAAAAAATATAACAAGCAAATTTTCTATGGAGCTATCCGATAAAGCAACTGAGCTTGTTGGAGAAATGAATAAGACAAAAGAGGAAACAACAAATCGTGTTTCTGAGAGATTCTCCGACCTCAAGAATACTATGACAAGCTCCATAAATAGCTTTTCTGAATCAATAAAGAATACCTCCGAAGAATTTATGGCAAGCCTAAAAGACCTCAACAAAAACGTCATAAACAATGTATCAAATCAAATTTCAGATCTAAGCAATGCCCTACAAGAGCTAAAGCAAGATGTAGAGAAGCAGCTAGGCACTATTGTTCAAAATACTACAGAGACATTAAATAATCTAAAAGAAGATGCATTAACATCATTGAAAAACAGCATTGATGAATCACTTAAAGAGATCTCTAAAAATGTGCAAGAGGAATCCCAAAAACTTGGTGAGGGTGTCAGGAAAACCTTTTCTGAGGCAACTTTAGGAGAGCTCAGAAAAATGCTCACAGGCTTCGAAGAGACATTAGAAATTATGCTCAAACTATACGAAGAAACTATAGAGAGATCAATGCCTACAAAAAAAGTTATTTGGACTGTTCAAGGAATAAGCGGGGTTTTCGCCCACATAAAAGAAATGATTCCAAGAGCAAAGTCAACCGTAGTTCTTGTTGTTCCCTCAATGGACCATATCCCCGTAGAGAGAATCGCCGCACTTAGAGGTATGGTTAGAGTACAGATCGCTGCTGGTTTTAATCCAACGAGCCCTACCCATGCAAGGATACTAAGTCAGCTTAGAGCTCGGAGAGGTGTGCTTGTTAGAAACTATCCTGAGGGCAATCTTGTAGGATGTGTAGTCGATGGACGCGAAGCCATATTGGCGGTTATACCTCCTGAAGGAGGAGCAAATGTTTTTGGAATCGCATCTTCTGATGAAAATTGGGTACATACATTGTATGGATTTCTTATCTATGTTTGGACCACATCTAAAGAAGTTTAATTTTTATTTTTTGGTGTTCTTATGAAAAAAATTGTAATGCCAGGAGGCATCTCAGCTATCTTCGATCCTTATATCTTTATTGATCCTTTTTTTTCGGGGGCTCGAGGAGCGGGACTAGGAGTTTCTGACGCTGTAGAAATAAAAATAGAAATAAAAAGCTCTGATAGTCTAAAAATAACTAATCAGATAAACGGAAAAAAAATCAGAGGCGGTATAGGAGAAGTTACTGTTAAAACTTTTTTTGAATATACTGGGATAGAATCAAAATATGAGATACTAATACAGCAGGATATTGAGATACCTATTGGCGCTGGATTTGGGACTAGTGCTTCGTCAGCTCTCGGTATTGTTTTGCTTTTATCAAGAATACTAAATGTGCCTATAACTTTTTTGGAGGCAGGTAACATAGCTCATCTAGCGGAAATAAGAGCTAAGAGTGGACTGGGAACCGTGTCGGGACTTGTTTATTTGGGCGATATCGTTATAGTATCTAGACCCGGAGCCCCAATCTATTGTACAGTTGATCGTATCCTTCTTGAAGATAAAGATATATTTGTTGTATTGGCTTCTAAAGGAAAAAAAGAAACAGCCATTGCTCTGAGCGATAAAGATTTTATAGTACGGGCATCAATGTATGGAAAGCTTGCTGTTGATGATCTTATAAAAAATCCTACGGTAGAAAATTTCTTTGCTATAGCACATAGATTTGCCGAAAATATAGGTTTAATGACAAAAACAATATCCAAAACAATAAACGCTCTATCACGATACTGTATAGGAGCTGCCCAAGCAATGATAGGAGATTCTATATTTGCATTAGTCTACAAAGAGAACATTGATACTGTGAAGCAAATAATAGAAGAAACATTCAAAACCAAACCAGTCGTAAAAAGACTAGTACGGTATTTATAAAAAAATGCACTCATTAGAATGCTTGATCCTCCTTAATAGCTATATGCTCCTTTTATTAGTTTAATATAAGCCTTTTTTTCTATACCAATAATGCTACCGCATTTCGGACACACAACTTGTTCCCCTCTACGTATCGAGTAGTCTTCGAGTATTTTTGATTTCCAACAATGCCACAGCCTCCCAGACCCAACCTTCATGTATTTGAATATTTTTGTTCGACACTTAGAACAACGAACAATAAGTATTCTCGACACAAATATCACCAGAAATACCAACCAGAAATAGTATAGTTAAATATTTTGCACTCTATTATTATCTACCACGCATAATAGTCTCATCGTTTGGTGCATAATGAATTCTTTTAGATTATTTTTTCTGCTTTATGTAGAATCCATATAAAAGGAGGCTCTCTAAGCATTTCTTCGCTTATTACATGGATGTCAATCAGATAGGACTTGTCATTAATTTCCTTTTCGAGAAATAAGGCAATCTCTATATATGATTCTTTGATGTTTTTTTTGTCAACAACTATTAGTAAGTCTATATCGCTGGAACCAGTAATTTTTCCTTCGACCATGCTACCGAAGAGATATACCTCTTTTATGTATGGTATCCTCGATAATGCTTCTACTGTTTTTTGAATTAAAGACCTTCGTTCTTTGATATTAAGCGTCATCATC
>JAUQYS020000347.1:0-1713 GCA_030587585.2 Candidatus Njordarchaeota archaeon | reverse complement strand
ATCTTTGCTTGCCGTTATATTGATTCCGGTCTATACGGGCTCCTTTTTTGAATGGAGTGATATACCATGGATAAATTGGTTAAGATATATAGCATCCCTACTACTTACCGCGTTTCTTCCAGGCTATTTTCTCCTGAGGATAATAGATAGAAAATATACCCTTACGGGCTGCATCGTCATAGTGCTCTCATATCTGCTAAGTCTCTTTACAATATTCATAACAGGTTTTCTCATACTCTCATCGGGGAACACCATAAGTTCGTTAGGCCCGATGGCTACGATGGTAATTAACTTGACGTTAATGGGTATCTACTATTTTACAAGCTATTGCTGGAAAAGAAATAGAGATCATTCGATCACATTTACCTTAAATTGGTATGAGCACGGATCGTTCTCATCTGCATTAACCGTAGTTATGGTAGGAGTATTAATTACGATGACCTCCAATTTTCCGTTAACACCCGGTGATATGCAAAGACATCATGGGCTTGCCCTTCAATTTCTTAATGGTTTTCCTCTTCATGGAGGAAAATTAGTCCCCGCTTATCCGTATCTATTTCACATCTATTTAGCAGTTTTATTTTCTTTGTCTGGGTTTCCTTCAGCATTAGCCGAACAAAGCTTGTTTGTCCTAAGCTTCATGCCCTTGCTTGCTTTTTACTCCGCAGTTAAAGTATGGTTTAATGAAAAAGAAGATCAAAAAATTCCACTACTAGCCGTCTTACTTTCTGTTCTTCTAGGCTTTGGGGGTTTATATGCAGTCTATTTAAGACTTACCCGACCAGCCTACAATATTCTTCGATTACTAAGAGTCACAGTTTCAAATACATACGATATATACATGCGTCCTATCTATCTACCAGATATTGTTGCACCTGTATTTCTCATAGGATTACCAACTTTCTTCACACTTCTATACTTTCTGAAGAAAGATGTTCCTGATGTCACGAAGGCTACGCTCATAGCAATTCTAGTGGCTCTTGGATATTTAGGTCACATTGTCGAAGTATTCCTTTTTATACTAGTTCTTTTCATTTACACGATCTTTTCTAGATCTGATGAAAAGGGTATGGGCATATACGTGCTATTCGGCTTGATAATTACCGCTTTGATAGATTTAGTTGCTCCTGCTCAAATCTACACATCTTCATCATCTACCATAGGGAGTATTCCCTTGCTTTCCTATGTCGCCTCTCTGGTTTTGGCCACCTTAATATATATCATTGAATTATTGAAAAATAAAAGTGTACTCCGTCTTGCAGAAAAAGCTAGGAAATATCTTCTGAAAGTGTTAGAAATAAGTTGGAGATATGGTAGATGGGCTTTGCTTTATATATATCTTTTCTTTTTCATAATTTGGCTTACAATTCGAGATGATTTTAATCTTTGGGAATGGGGCGGTTATAATTTTACACCATTTTTCGTCTTTCCGCTACGACTTGGTGCTGTAGGTCTATTGGCGATAATCACCATCTTCATTTACTTCCTAAACATTGTACAAGATAGACATTTGCGTTTCTTTCTACTATTAATTCTTACAGGATTCACTCTAGAGCAACTAGCCAACTATCATCCCCTTTATTACTCTGCCTATAGATATGCAACTTTGACCTTTATTGGGGCATGCGTTATTGCCGCATACGGTGTCGTAACATTGCTGAAAAAAATAATAAACTCCGCATCAATCAAAAGAGTAGTCGCAACGTGTATACT
>JAUQYS020000317.1:0-1659 GCA_030587585.2 Candidatus Njordarchaeota archaeon | reverse complement strand
TTCTTTGGGATATGTCCCAGTTTTGACAGTATACGCAATTGAAATTGCATCTTGAAAAGAAAATGGTATAGCTTGGTACGAGTTCTGGTTCTTCTCCTACATGGATAAATATCGATGATATTCTTGCTTTCTCATCAAGTTGACAAACTCCCAATTGGCCTTTAGTTCTGTCAACATTGCATTTTCTTTCACAAAATCTACAGCTTTTTATTATTGTCCATGCGAGGTCTCTTTTTAGTTTAAGAAGATTATTTTTTGGTCTTTGCCGATTTTTATACCACCTAAAAATTTCTTCGTCGTTCATGCTACTCAGGATTTCATGAAACTTTTTTATGGCCTCTTCATGAATTTCCCACATTTGTTCTTCGTCTTCTGTATTGTAGGACTGTACCTCTATTTTCTTGCAGATCAAATACTTGGCGATAGCTTTCCCCACTATTATTCTCCAATACCTATTGAATCGCATAATTGCGTCTTTGTCTTTTAAGATCTCAACACTATCTGGACGCCAAAATGGTACGGTTGGGACACAGCTTAGATCTAGATCTATTGCTATATTTTTCTCTGGCATCTTATCTCCCTTGGTGTTTCCCAATTAGACAAGAATATATTTAAAAGGTCAGGAGATCGCTCCTATTAAGCTAAGTATCTCTGTTGGAAGTGGTGTCTCAGATTTTATAAGAATCACCCCATGTCTCTTAATCCATATAAGAGTGTTATCCCCGTATATTATTCCAACGTTATGTTCAATAATCTTATCGAGATTTTCTATTATGCCTATTATTTTTTTAATTATTTCTTTTTGCTCTTCTGATACATACTTGTCTCCATCATGTGAAATTGCATAAGAACCGTTTTCTGGTAGTACCAAATAACAGCTAATTATCTTTTCGGATGTTCTCTTTAGCTTACGCATGTAGACCCAATGCTGATTATTTTTTGATAACAAAATATTGATATCTCTAAGATTGGGTTTCGTTGCAACTATTTGCATTAAGTCGCCTGAAGATAAGAATGACATTAATAGCAAAATATCTTTCGGCGGCGCACTATCTAGTTCTACTATTATCATATCCTTTCCTCGGATCACACCAAGGCTTTTTTTGCCTCCAATTAGCAAAAATGCGCGGAATGAATTCACTTCATCTATGATCTTGCAACAACTCAAAACTTTTTCGATGTATTGTTTTTGATCATCAGAAATTCCCTCTCCGATATGAGCAACCCTATACAAATTATCAGTGCGTTTAAGTACATAACATTGGGTAACTTTAGCTATATTTTCTATCCTCTCTACAATTTTAAGAACATTCTCATTTTTTTCAAATTCAAAACGCATGGAAATACGTTCTTCCAGTGGAGCTTTCTTTGCTTTAGGAATACTCGGCACAGCGCCCTCATGTTTTTCTACGGCTGGCTCTATTTTTTGTTTGGCTGCTGGTATCTCTCTCTCAATTTTTGTGGATGGTGCCGATACTTCTTCTAAGATCTCGGTAGGACTTGGAATTTCTGGCATTTCTTCAATACTTTTACCAACATTCTCTAAACCGGTTAATGGTTCTACTATTGGCTTCTCCTGAGGTGGAGGAGCCTCTGGCACTTCTGGGATTTCGATTGGTTCTTCCTCTGAAACCTCTGTTTTAGGAACTTGGGGGATCT
>JAUQYS020000231.1:0-2460 GCA_030587585.2 Candidatus Njordarchaeota archaeon | reverse complement strand
TTTTGCCGCCCCAAAGTTTCCTTTTTTCTTTTTCTTCTATCAGAGAAAGAAGTCTTTTTAGCAAGGGTTTTTGAAGGTCGCCTTCACTGAGATCGTGAAGATGAATGATAGTATTGGCGTCCACGATTTTTATTTTTTTTATAAGAGGCACATCTATTTTAACGTCATGTTTTCCATCGATTTGAATGTAGCCATTCTTAAGGATGACATCTCTAATACCGATTTTATATTTTTCCCCTAAGATTTGAGACAAATAATTCTTTATGCGGAGAGCGGCGATGTGGGCGCCTACTTTTTGCCCTGCAGCTATATAAAAGATCAATTGATTTTCGCTGACTTCATATTTTGTAATCTTTGCGGCTTCTTGTTCATTTGTAGCTCCTTTTTTTAGAACATCGCTATTAAGCTTTTTAACGATATCATCAATATTATCAATAAATTCCACAGGCGGTTTTTGGGAAAGTCTTATAATTGCCTCGCCATTAAATTGAATCAACATATACACCTATCGAAATTTCAATGTTTATAACGATTAAAATTAGTTTAAAGTTATTTTAGTATGTTTTAAGACGTAGCTAAAAATGTAAAGTTGTGTAAGGTCAAATTCATATGAGTAAGAGAGCTAAGATAGAAACGGTATCAAAAAAAGCGATAAAAAAAATAAAAGAGCTTAGGCGGGAAATACTTAAACGTCTGGAAAAACATAGAGTTATCGTTCCTGAAAATGCAATTCGTGTCGAACGAAAGACACGTGACGATTTACATAAAGAAATACATATGTTGATGCTAAATATATATGAAACAATACTTAACGAGCAAATCCCAGAATTTGTGTATCCGTCGCGCGACCCCAAAAATATAATTTATGATAATGTTCAGGATGTTATTTTTCTAAGAAAAGTATACAGAAAGAGCTCTTTAGGAACATTACAATCGGTAAGAAAAGCAACAATCATAGCAAGGATATTGGACATCGTACATGAGCTACTAGAAGAAGATATTCATGCAACGAAACGAGAGGTATTCTATAATGATGTTGTCTTATTTGAAGATCAACGGGATAGCGATGAAGCATTAGAAGACGTAGCAGCTATGATGGGAGTAGATCGCTGGTCGCTTCATGTAGTAGCGAGCGCGAAGGGCGCTGTTATAGGTAGACTGACTTTTAGGGAAGGCCGAGATACTATAGACTGCACCAAGATGGGTACAGGAGGAAAGGCAATAACTCCATTGATTGATACTGTTGAGATTTTGGATTCTGATGCGGAGTTTATACTTGTTGTGGAGAAAGAAGCAGCATTTATAAGATTATCCGAAGATAGGTTCTACGAAAAGTATCCCTGCATAATAATAACGGGTAAGGGTCAAGCTGATATTGGTACAAGAGCGTTCTTAAAGCTTCTAGTTAAAGAACTTAAATTACCAGTTTTTGGGTTGGTTGACTCCGATCCATACGGAGTGCATATTCTACTAGTTTATGCCGTGGGATCAAAAAGGCTTTCGTATGAATCTCAATTTTTAGTGACACCAGAAATACGATGGCTTGGCGTGCGTCCAAGCGATCTAGACAAATATCAGGTTCCTAGAGATGTGAGAATACCATTATCTCAACGTGATAAGATCAGAGCGCAACAGCTATTGAATGAGCCATTTATTCAAACTCGGCCTCAATATGTAAATGAAATCAAACTTATGCTGAAAACAAAAGAAAAAGCAGAAATACAGGCGTTAGCATCTAAAGGATTTAGGTTTCTTACACAAAAATACTTACCCTCAAAGCTCGAGATCGGAGATTGGATTTAAAATATCAACAAATAAATAGGAATTAAGAAGCATAATATTTTAGAGCATGGTGAGGTAATATGCCGACGAAAAGGTCAGCGTCATGTTACAGAAAAGTTCCCAATCATTTGTATACACGAAGAGAATATATCAAAAGCATTCCGCAGTCGAAAATAAAACACTATAACATCGGCAAACAAAACGAAAAATATGACTACAAAGTACTAATAATTTCAGAGCAATATACACTTATTCTTGCAAGGGCGCTTGAAGCTATGAGAATTACGGCGAATAGATATCTTACAGAATCTGTTGGAAGAGGGTCATTCTTTTTAAGAACTCGCCCAGTTCCGCATCATATTATTCGAGAACGAAAGTTTCTTGGCATGGCGGGCGCTGATAGAATCCAGAAGGGTATGAGACGCTCATATGGAAAACCATCTGACAGAGCAGCTGTTGTTGATATTGGAGATATTATAATAGAGATATGGATAAAAGCCAAAGATTTGGAGCATGCTAAGCGTGCTGCTAGATTGGCTATGTATAAGCTTGGAATAGACGCAAGGATGGAGATTATACCATTTGACGGTAGTAGACAATAAGATTTAAATGGATATGCGGATTGATTGTCTTTGGAGAGTAGGCAGGATAGCATGTTTTTTTATATTAGATTCAACC
>JAUQYS020000228.1:0-2393 GCA_030587585.2 Candidatus Njordarchaeota archaeon | reverse complement strand
GCTCCAGATAGAAAATTAGAAATAGCACTAGCTGAGGCGAAACCTATTACTGTGCCCATTATTGCTCCAGCTCCAACAAAATATTCCGATGGAAACCACTTAACGCTAGCTAGTGCTACTAGTGCTACAGCTATTATAATAAACCTAAAGAAAAACCGTAGACCCTTTAATGTTTCTATACTTATACGAAGAATCTTAGCTATGGAGCGGAGGTAACGTGAAACAAACCAGTCGGCAAGAATAGCACCAACAATTATCACAAAGATCTTTATTACTTCTACAATATCCGCAGGTAAAAACATTAGGATATCCTCAAACATAAGGATCAACCGACACATACAATCATTAACATAATAATTTATAGCTTTTATGATAATATAATATCATAGTCAAAACAACGATGTGATGCACAATGGCAAACCTCGAGGAAATAGACCTAGATGCACTAATCAAAAAAATTGTACACAAAGTAAGAGACGAAATACTAAGAGAAATATTAGGCGATGTTGTAAAGGCACTTAAATCACTAATCAACGTCGTGATGGATCTAGTAGAAGCTCAAAAAGAAACAGAAAAACGCCTAAATGAGCTTGCAGAAGCTCAAAAAGAAACAGAAAAACGCCTAAATGAGCTAACAAGAACCGTTAATATGCTTGCTGAAGAGGTAACTAAGCTAACAAGAACTGTCAATACACTTAGTGGAAAAGTAGCCAGACTCGAGGGCGCGTTCATTGAGGATAGAGTTATAAATGACCTAGCATTTGCTCTTACTAGGCGTGGCTTCGATGTTTACCGTCATTTTCCAGGAATTCCTTATGTTGATGCTGTTGTTGAGTTTGATAATTTTATTGCTCTGTTACAAATTTGCAAGAAGTGTGATCTTGATGATATTAGACAGTTAAACAGAGGAGCTCAGGCATTTGAAAAAATAGAAGGAGTTAAACCTGATGTTTTAGTTCTTTTTTCCTATACTGGGGAAATTGATGAAGATGTCTTTGAGGAGGCTGCAAAAAAGAATATCATTGTAGAAAAAAGTACAAGAAGCCTTGTTAAAAAGCTGTTAAAAATAGCAAACAAAAGAAAAACCGATTTATCAACGAACAGCAAGCATAAGAACGAGCTTTAAAAACAAAAGAAATATGAGTTTATTTTTTAAAAATATTCGATATCTCCATAATGTAGATATAATGCAAAGGTGATGCTGATTAGCATACTTATTTTTTATGGCCCTGTAATTGGGGGCGTCATATCGAAGCTCATGAGAAATTCTGAGAAAAGAATATACATTATGTCCCAGACAATCGGCCATATAGGAACAATCCACGTGAAGGATAGAAAAATCTATGTTGATTTATTGGATATATTGAAAGCGAAAGCAAAAAAGGGAATAGAGGTTTCATTAATACTAAAGGATCCAGACAACCTGAATATTAGCGACGAGAAGAGAAATAGATACCTCGAACTATTAGATGATCTAGCAATAGCTGGCGTAAAAATATTTTTCTGCTGGCATATGCATATGAAAATAGTAATATTAGATAACGTAGCTATTGTGGGTAGCGCTAATCTTACACTTACTGGATTACGAGGACTAGGCGAAGTCGCACTAGTCATAGAAGATAAAAAAACAGTCGATTCACTTGTCAGAGCACACGAATCTCTAAGAAGAAGAAACCACGAAGTATGTCTCCTATGCGATCGACGAGAAAAAAAGCTATGTGGATACTATTCTCTATAGAAACCATTTGGTTTTCGGTTATGTTCTATCTCTATGAAATTTTTGACCCAAAAATAGAATAAAAGTATGTGGGAAAAACGCTAGTTATGAAGGAATTAGATATTTTTTGGTCTTGTTTTTAAAAATAGGAAAATTTAATAAATATTTGCGGATAGCATGACATTAGATCTATGTTTTTCGATCTTGTAGAGCTTTACCGATAAATATGTAGTGTGTGTAACATTGCCAGCCTCATATGTAGAAAGATTAATATGGAAGTTTTTTAAAAGTCAGGTTATTGATGGGTATCGTATATTTGTACATAAAAATGTGATATTTCATACTATTTTCGTTCTACTAGTTGTTCTTCTCGATATATACTTTCCAGTAGACATTTATTGTGTGCTTATTATCTCATCCTTGATGATACTCTGCGGAGTTTTAGCATATAGAAAACCCATAAAGATGCAGGTATCTATGTTGTTACTTATTTCTGCTGCTACTATCTGGATTGCTTGGACGTTTCTCGGTTTTAATTTAGCTATTGAGCAAAAATACCTTGACATTATTTTATCGGCATTTCTGTTTGGATGGTTTCTTTTCAATATGACAGTTTTTATTTTTCATATGCACGAATTCTTTGCTTCGACTGGAGGCTTATTTTTGTTGGTTGGAA
>JAUQYS020000208.1:0-2272 GCA_030587585.2 Candidatus Njordarchaeota archaeon | reverse complement strand
GAGGTGCATGAAAGAAAGCTCACTGAGAAGATGCTTGAGATGCTGCAGGAGTTGGAGGGAGTGAGGATAGCTGGGCCTTTAGATGCTGAGAAGAAGAGTGGTATCGTAAGCTTTGAGGTCAACAAATATACTCCACATGAATTGTCTTCTCTCTTGAGCATGAATGGAGTTGCTGTGAGAAGTGGATTTCACTGTGCTCAACCTCTTCATGAAAGGTTAAATTTTGCTAGAGGTACCACAAGAGCGAGTTTTTATCTCTATAATACATTGGAAGAGATAGACAGTTTCATAGGGATCTTAAAGAAAATTTTATAATTTGTCAGATCGGTAGCCATCATCATTAATCAGATGTTCCAGCCTTCATCATACAAATTTGTTTGATAATCATATTTTTTATCTGACATTTTGCATATTTTATCTGACAAATTTTCATTTTATACATATTTATATAGATATTTATTTATTAAATAAAATTTTTTCTTTGAGCTTTAGATTGTTTTTATACATTATTTTTTGTGTATCTTATAGGGACTAGTGGTTGGAGCTACAAGGAATGGTACAGGGTATTCTACCCGTTACATGTAGACAACAGAGAAATGCTCTCCTATTATTCACGGCACTATGATACCGTCGAGGTAAACAGTAGCTTTTACAGGCCTCCGACAAAGAAGATGGTAGAGTATTGGTACGAGAAGACTCCTGAAAACTTTGTATATTCTGTAAAAATGTATAAAATATAAAAATATTTTAATTTATTTAATGTTTTATTGCTTTTTTAAGTATGATTAGTGTTGGGAATAGTATTGCTATTATTATTAATCCTGCTAGAGGCAGGTATGATTCTGATTTTCTTTGTGATGTTTGTAGTAAGGCTTCTTGATTAGGTGTATCGATAGATGTTAGCTTTAGAGCTATAGGAGCTTTCATGCTTACAAGTATGATCGCAGTATCATTTAGTTGGATGTAGCTTGAGATGGGTGGTGGGAAGAATCCATGAATTTTCCCAAAGATGGATATGTCTTCCTCAATTGATAATAGGATTCCAGTGTTTCTCCAGTAAAAAGTCTTATAGACTTCTGTAGGAAATGGAGCAAGCCTCATATCCCTATACGTTAACTCCAAGAATTTTCTAGATATTCCGTTTGTCTCACGTTCAACTATATTTATAGCCCATGGTTTATGATTCTTTGCTTTTCATATACTTGGAGTAGCTTATTGCATGATAACACATATTTATTGTCTTTTTTTGTTATGCTGCATCCGAAGCTCGATAAAATTTTCCTATACTTGGGCAAAGGAGCATTAGTAGAATTCATCCCTATCACATTGAATGGAATACTGCTTCCCGTAACGATATCCTCTCTGTCTATAGTTATTGTTTTTCCATTTAGGGCGAGTGTGTAATCTGCATTATTTATTTTACTCATGTTTAAGAATATTAGCGTAGATGTGAAACCTACTCCATTCTCATAGAAATATGGGATTGCATAGTTTATGAAACCTAGTATAAGACTATTATCTGAATTTCTATCTTCTGGATTGAGCCAGATCATCCATTCGCCTAGGCCAGTTTTAGTTTCTAGGTCTATAACCTCATTGTTGTCTTCTTGAATGCTTAGAGTTCTTGTAAGAGAATATTTTTTGTAGAGCCATGCGACACTTTCTTCCCTAGACTTATACGGTTCACCGAATAAATTCTTTATTATTGGATATTGAATATAGAATTTTCTTAGTGTGATAAGGGTGAAGTTTATGAAAGTTAATGTATAGTTTACAACTACATAGTTGTTCTTTTCCTCTAGGATCTGAAGTTCGAGAGATATGTTGTCTGCACTTGCACAAATCCAGAAAACCTCACCTTGTCCACTTCCAATGATTTCAGAGCCCTTTATTGTATAGCCTTCTACATGCTTAGGAACGAAGTCTATCTCAAACACTATTTTTCCAGGCCTTAAACCCATGCTATCAAACATCTGAGAGTATATATTGGCTGAAAAAACTTCTGGAGGAGCTATTTGCCCAGATTTAAGCACAACCGTATATCTTAGCTTAGTACCAACTGGAATATTATTAGGACCAGCATTAACAGCTGGAAAAATAGCGGTAGCTACCATAGCTACCAGTATATTTATTTTTAAAAGTATTGTAATACTATGCATGTTATCACCTCTAATGTCCACAATATCCTGCTAAATATGCCGTTACACTAGCACTAAAACTTACAGGAGGAGATGAAGTTTCAGAGTATGCATAAACAAAAATAGAAGGGATA
>JAUQYS020000199.1:0-1854 GCA_030587585.2 Candidatus Njordarchaeota archaeon | reverse complement strand
TCATGTTACCGAAGCGCTGATTACCCGAGGCTATGATATTTGTTTCGGAGAAGACCCGACAAAGATTGGAGTTTGACTGATTGCATTAGCCGAATTAATGACGTAGAGATACAGCGATATTATCAACTTATTCGCCCGGCTGAGCTAAAGACTTTTTATAAAGAAAAAATCAAGAGAGTGTTTAAAAAATAGATTGGGAGGGATGTCTGAGATGTTTTTTTCACGACGAACAAAGATTATACTGATGGGTTTGTTAATACTACTGAACATCCTCCTGAGATTCCAGGTGGTCCAGAACGAGATCGGCTGGGATTCCTTTTCGATGCATATAATGACGAACTCTTTGACCGAGTATGGCTATGCGCGCTGGTGGCTCCACCCGTTATCGGTCTTCGGACTGTACCCTGCATCGTACACGAGCACAATGCATTTCCTTCTATCGGGTATAGAGCAGACCACAGGGTTGGAAATGAGATGGGCGATATTTTTATATTGCATGTTCTTCGGCTTACTGAGCATGTTTACCGCTTATTTAATGGCAGGGGAAATAATAGATGATGACCTTTTCAAGTTTTTAGTCGCCTTTGGCTTTTCCACATCACCTGGAGTATTGGGATATACGACATGGACGATACCAACAAGAGGTCTTTTCGTGGTATTGGCTCCGTTAGTTGTTTATCTATTGTTAAAATGCCGAACATCTCTTAAGTACGTCCCGCTAACTTTTCTTTTAGTGATATTCCTTTCCGCAACGCATCATTTATTTTATTTCCTTATTCCCGCATTCTTTGCTTTTTTCTTTCTCTCCATTTGCTTCAAATTGAGAAAGCATATTAACATAAAGATTCCAGAAAAATTCGCTACTTTTGTTCCTATCACTGGTCTTATTCCTTTCATCTCTATCACTGGTTTTCTCTGCATGTTTTCAATACCTTTTTTCACCGGTCATTTCATTGAACATTCAAGATATGCGTCAATAGATGTAAATTATGTAAGATACATGGGTCTATTGATAATCTTTGCCATCGGAGGTTTAGCCTATTTAATATTTAAGAATGATAAGAGATTTGGAGAGTGGTTCCTGCTATTAAGTTTGATATTTCTTACTACCTTTATATATCTACAAACATATATGAAATGGTTTCTACCGATATTTCTGGTGCCTTTAGCGGGCATTAGCTTGTTGAATATTCTGAGAGCATCGGAAAAGAGGAAATATATATTACAAATTGTTGCTATTTTTTTGCTGTTGGTTCTAAGCTTTTCTGCTTATTATCAGTTTTTACACACCTATAGAACGAGTCCATACGATGAGCGATACATTGAAGAGTCAACATACAAGACAGGCAGATGGATGAAGGATAATATATTAAACGGTTCGGCAATATCAAATGACAGATTCTTTGGCTGCAGGATATTTGCAGCTTCTGAGACTTCACATGTTCTTACTTCTTATAGGATATCCGATCAGATATATGGTTTTGTTAGTATTAACATCTCCAAATTCAAAAGATATTCAGTCATGGATGAGAAATTTTGGTTTAAAGGTTATGAAGGTCCTGACCCTGGAGAAGCTGCTTGGGACACCGTCAATAAGCTGTGGATATCTCCACAAGAGTTCGATATTACTTATGTGGTGGAAAATAAGAAGTGTAAAGGCAACATCTACTGGCATCACGGCATTTATCCTTCGGAGCTTCTTCACCTTGCATATAATGAAAAAGATTGTATATATGATAGTGGCGATGCTGGCATTTGGCGTTTGTAAATACCATGAAATCAAATCTTGAAAATCGGAAAATGCAACTTACAGATAGAAACACATTAAAAATACCGTTACTTAGACCCTACTTC
>JAUQYS020000111.1:0-3316 GCA_030587585.2 Candidatus Njordarchaeota archaeon | reverse complement strand
ACCAGGAGGAATGATGACGGCACCCGCCTCGATAAATATGTCTATAAGGCCGCGCTTCATGGCCTCTTTAAGAATTCGCCTAGATGCTGGGCCTACGATCATTCTTACATCTGGATGTATTTTGTGGTCCTCCAAAATCTTTGCCGCTATCTCTAAGTCTTCTAGTCTTCCATTAGTACATGTTCCTATGAATGCTTGATTTATTTTTGTTCCTTCTAGTTCTTTTACAGGTTTGGCGTTTCCTGGGGAGTGTGGGGCTGCTACTGTGGGTTCTATTTCTGAGACATCGATCTCATATACGGCGGCATATTCTGCGTCTTTATCGGGCAAGACCGGCTCGAAATCTGTTCCGATGTTCTTTTTTACGTATTCTATTGTCTTTTTGTCTGGTGGTATTATTCCGGTTTTGGCGCCCATCTCCATCGATAGGTTGGATATTACTAATCTTGAGCTTATGCTTAGTTCCTCTATTGCTGGTCCGTGAAACTCTACGGCTTTATAGTCTGCGGCTGCGACTCCTAGTTTGCCGATGGTATATATTATGAAGTCTTTTGAGTATACTCCTTTAGGCCATTTTCCTTTTGCCACTATTTTTATTGTTTCTGGGACTCTGAGCCATATTTTTCCTGTGGCCCATACCATTGACATGTCTGTGGCGCCTACGCCTGTGGAGAATGCTCCAAGAGCGCCGTGGGTCGTGGTGTGGGAGTCCGTTCCGACGATGAGCATTCCGGGCTTGTCATATTCCTCAGCGAGAACTTGATGACATATTCCGTATCCTATGTCGTGGAAATGCTTAATGCCTTGGGCCTTCACGAATTCTCTTAGTCTTTTGTGTGTTGATGCTGTTGTTACTGTTTCTGCTGGGATTCGATGATCAAAAATTATGACTATTTTTTCTGGGTTCCAGACTTTTTCTATTCCCAGCTTCTTGAAGCTTTTTAGTACCATGTCTGCATTTTCGTGGGACATTGCCAAATCAACATTTGCTATTATGAATTCTCCTGGCCTAACAACATCTTTTCCAGATTTTTTGGCTAGGATTTTTTCTGCTATGGTCATACCCATATTTAACACCTCCCTTTATCACCATAAGTTTTATTTTCTTACTTGTATTTCACCCGATGCTATTTTCTGTTTGAGGTATGGTATTAGGCCACCAGCTTTGAGTATTTCCATCATGAATGGTGGGAGTGGCTGGGCCTTGATTGTTTTTCTTGTTCTTAGGTTTTTTATTTCTCCTGTTTCTAGATTTATTTCGAGTTCGTCGCCTTTTTCTACGAATTGTGTTATTCCGGGGACAATAAGAATGGGCAGTCCAAGATTTACTGCGTTTCTAAAGTATATTCTTGCTACGCTTTCGGCGATTATTGCTCCTACACCAAAGTATTTGAGGCATGCTGCTGCCTGCTCTCTCGACGATCCGCATCCCCAGTTTTTTCCTGCCACTATTATGTCGCCGGGCTTTGCTTTCTCAAGGAATTCTGGATATGTTGTCTTAAAACAATATTTCTTTGTTTCCTCTGGGTCCGTTATATGCATAAATTGCCCGGGAAAAATAAAGTCTGTATCTATATTGTCTCCAAATTTCCAGACTCTTCCCCTTATTATTTTCTCCATATCAAACACCCCCCTATTGTTCTTTCATTTTCTCTATGCTACCATACTTCTTCTTGAGTATTTCCTCGGGAATATATTTTTTCTCCATTTCTTTAAATCTTGGAAGACCTATAAGTTCGTTGAATTTTCTCCAATCGATACACATATGTTCCCATTCTTTGGGTGTTTGAGATTTCTTAACAAGCTCTAATACCTCTATCATAACCTTCGTTGCTGCATACAGCAAAGTCAATGGGAGAGAAATCATCTTAACCCCCGCTTTTTCAAGTTCTTCGAACGTAAAGTATGGAGTCTTTCCTCCTTCTATCATGTTGAATGCTATCGGTATAGGTACCTCCTTCACGAGCTTTTTGACTTCTTCTAGCGATTGTGGCGTTTCAACATAAATATAATCTGCTCCAGCATCCGCATACATCTTAGCCCTTCTTAATACCTCCTCAAAACCAGCAACCGTACGAGCATCAGTTCGAGCCCCAATAACGAAATTTGGGTCTATCTCATTTCTAGCATCAACAGCAGCTCGGATTTTCCCAACCATCTCCTCCGCAGATATTATCTGCTTACCGAACATATGACCACATCTCTTTGGCCATACCTGATCCTCGATCTGTATTCCAGCGGCCCCAGCAAGTATGACTTCTCTAGTTGTTCTATATACATTTATGGCGTTCCCATATCCAGTATCAGCATCTACAATTACTGGGACTTTAACAGCATGACAGATTTCTTGTGCTCTTTGGATCATTTCTCCAAAGCTAATAAGACCTACATCTGGTTCTCCTATCTTAACAGCCGAAACACCGTAGCCCGTCATTAATAATACCTTGAATCCTGCCATTTCGGCTATTTTTGCGGATAATGCATCATAAACACCAGGCCTTATAATTAGACCCGGCTCCTCCAGCATTTTTCTTAATGTTTTTGTTACTGACAACATGTATTTCACCCATAAAATATTTCAAAAACACTACAATTATAATTAATGAAACTCACCATTTATTTTTGGTGTATATCTTGAATACGGCCGATCTAATTATTCAGGCAAAGAATGATCTTGATCTATCATTTCAGCTACTAGAAAAAGGCGATATAAGAGACGCTGCTGAAAAAGCTTGGAGATCTATAGAAAATATCCGCAAAGCGCTCCTAGTCACCATTAAGATACCATATAATATTGCCAAAACAATCACTACTGGCGTACCATTATTTAGCAAAATCCTGAGGGCTTTAGGAAAAAGAGACATGCTTAGAATGTACTTCTATTTTGATAGTAGGCTCCATACTCTGGGTTTTTACGAGATGGTCATTCCAGAAGAGGAGCTCGAAGACATTATTCGAAATGAAGTACCACAATGGATCGAAAAAATGATAGAAGTTATAGACTCAACAAAGCGTATAGACTTATCGCGTCTAGTAGGACTAATAGAAAAAATGAATAGAATAAGAATGGAAATATTGCGAAAATCAAATGAATATCTAAAAATTAGTAATCAAATATCTAAAGAAATAGCCGCAACGATCGAGGCCAAATAATTCCGATATTCTCTTCTTGAAAAATATTCTTATATTTTACGTAGCTCGTTTCCAGAAAAATATTGAAGTGTTTGTATCTGCAATAACCATAATCAATCCACTCACCGCATTTTATTGGTATCTCTCTTACCTCACTCACCTTAAGATTATCGTATCTCGGATC
>JAUQYS020000085.1:0-3028 GCA_030587585.2 Candidatus Njordarchaeota archaeon | reverse complement strand
TTATGGATAATTCTTCCGCTAAGTCTAAAGCACCACCAAGTGTCGCAGACACTACCCAAAAAACATTATTCGCAAAATATCCTTTCCCCTTCATGAGACCAATAATATTTCTTGTCCCGTATAAGAATATCCCCATCAATAGTTGAAGCGCACTTGAATATAACCATTCAGTATGCAAAATTTGTTCTGGCTGATACCCAACAAAAAATTTACTCACACCTAAATGTCCTTCCCTGAGACTTATAAAGTTCAATACCGAGCTAGCCATAACCACCCCTAATTGGAGCCAAAATTCGTCTTTAGTATATCTATACAATCGTACGAAATCTGACGCCAATACTAATCCATATGGATCTAAGTGCTGATTCTCAACAGATACGGCTGTCCAGCCAAATGTCTTGAAATTCATTTTTCCTAAAATTGTCTCCGCCTCGAACGGGATATTCCACATAAACATCCACGTAGCTAAATAATACGCAGCTCGTATGGCGGCTTCAAGATACTCCTGATTCATCGTATGAGAATAAAGCATCAACATAGATCTTAAAATAGCATGTGCGCCTTCTTTGTCTATACAATGAGAATCTAATGTATCGCCCCAATATATATCTCTTTCTACGAACATCTGAATGTAATATGATGCGGCTTTTTTACAAGCAGTTAGGTATTCTGGCGCTCCAGTAAGTTCATATAGTTTTAGTAAGAACCAGATGATATATGCGCCATTCGTACCAGTATCAACTATTTTCTTTGTATCTGGTGATATCCATGTTCCGAAGCTTCCGTTTTCTAATTGATTATCAACAAAAAAGCCGCCTACATGCTTTGCTACTCTTAACCAGTTTTTCTTTGCTTCGCCTTTTTTCGCTGCGTATGTATATAGCCTTAACAAAAAATATAATGCTTCTCCTATCTGCCTCGTATTAAACATCTTGATTCTTTGCATAAAGTAACCATACCACCTTCTGTTCGATACAATGTAGTCTGTATACAGTAGTCCTCTTCTAAATCCACTACAAAAAAAGTCGGCCACCTTAAAGGCTATTTCTTTTAGTTCTGTGTCTCCATTTATCATATAGAGCCTATAAAAGGATAAAGCAGCTTCAACTGATTTCCCCAAAAAGCTTGCAGACATCGAACTACAACAAAACGGCGTGTTAGGTAAAACAAACAGCAAAAAGCCAGCTATTTTTCCTAAAGAGAAATAATGAACGTTTCTAGCAAAAGATGCTTTTAGATTTATAAATCTCTGAATCTTTCTATGACTTATTGTTTCTCTTTTTCCTAATATTTTCCATGCCTCACGAAGAACCAGATAATATCCCCTTTTATATCCTTTATCCCTATATCTAGCGTGAATAACATAAAAACGCCTCCTATAGCCCTTAGAAGAATCATAATTTGTTGCTTTTGCATTAGATATTTTTCCTTTCTTTACATATCTCGCAGGTTTTTCTGCCCAAGGTATTCTGATAATTATTCGGTTTCTTTGTATAGAAACAGAGGATATCTCTCTCACATTTTTTGCCGGCTCAGCAAATACACCAACAACGTTTTTATCGTCTTCAACTATTGCTCCAGATGGAATAGCGCACCTATCTTCACGGAAAAACCAGCCTTCATCCAAGTCTGGTCTTAAAAAGTTGCCCGTGCCAATCTTATTTCCATTATAAACAACCGCGGGGATAAGCCAAAAACTTGGCTCAAAAAAATATTCTAATTCAAAGTAAAACTCTCTTCCATTCATCCAATATCTATCAACGATCGTTAAAATCTCGGAAACATGCGATACTCCATCCCTAGTGTTAGGCTGCTCTAAGATATTAAACATCTCATATACCACCAGATAATAACGAATACTATTCCAATAAGACCAACTCTATCCTACCAGTGAAGAAAATTAATTTCTTTTTAAATGTCTAATCGGCATATCTTAAACCATTAGGTGTATATTGTGAGTCAAGCTAACGATCTCATTGCTAGATTTGTTGTCCAATATGGTCTCCGCGTTATTAGTGATGGTGACTTAGACGGTATCTTCGCTTGTGGAATTCTTTTGAGGGGCTTAAATAGAAAAAACATAAAAGCTGTTTCTTTTCCTCATCCATCTAAGCTACATGGTCTCAAAGTAAAAAATAGCATCCTCATTGAGATGCCTCTAACTCGAGGAGTGTTATATCTTGGTTCTAATATCTTAATTGATCACCATCCGGAGCCTCCGAGAGTCGAGCTATTTGAAGGATCCACATTAAAGGAACGTATTGTTATAGAAAATGTCAAGAGCGTTGCGAGCTTGGTTTATAGCATTTATAGAGATTCGCTAGAGCTACCTAGAATAGCTGAGAAAATACTCTCAGCAGTAGACAATGTTGACAATGGCGTGTATGTGAATGACATAGATCGAGATATTCACTATGCGTATCTTATTAATAAGACCAATGAAAACATGAGATATCAATTATTGGAAATGATAATCAATAACAAATGGTTTGACATTTTAGACTGGATAAGATCTGAGTCCAAGAAATATAAAGAATATGTGCCCAAGAAAGTCGACGAACTTGTTGATAGAGCCATAGAAATCTATCCAGGAGTCGTTCTTTTTTGCTATGATGTCGACGACAAGATAGAATCTGCAGCTATGGGCAACGCTATGTTTAAACTAGAAGAAAAATACAAAATTGTTATAGGCCTAGGCACAAAAAACAATAAACCCGAAAAAGCTCGCATAGCAACAAAGAAAAACATGGACCTAAAACCACTATATAGCTTCTTTATATCGCTGGGCTTTAGTTCTGGTGGAAGAAAAAATGTGGGCGGCGTCCAATTCCTAGGAAAAATAGATTCCACCGAAGAAGCCAAAAAAATTTTCACAACAGCAATACAAAAAATAGAAAAACAATTATCTCCTTAGATATCGAAGAATTAAAATTTTAAAAAAGAAAAATTTCGGAGTATAAAAAATGACTTTCCATTTATCCGATCTCTTTCTTGATTATCCTTGTGTATACGATTAGTGTAGCTATGG
>JAUQYS020000041.1:0-3131 GCA_030587585.2 Candidatus Njordarchaeota archaeon | reverse complement strand
CAATATATTGTTTTATAGTTAACTCTTTTAATAATGATAGGATTGTGCAAATTAGAATTGAGTGAATGTGGCTTTTTTACGGAAAAATCGATTTTTCTACCGAACCTATAGCTTTATTGAACAAAATCATAATATGGAGTGAATCTAAGCAGCTTTTTTGGGACTTCTCGAAAATTTTTTATTTTAAAAAGTCATCTATCTCTTTGCCTTCTGGGCGATATATCCAGCATCTTCTTTTTGGATCGATTATTATATCCGCAGCCCCTAAAAACTCAAAGGACAAAAGTATTCTATTTTCTCCTGGTCGAACAAAGATATAGCACTCCTTACAAACAATTGTTCTATCATTCGGATCATGCAAACAAACAGTGTACATATCCTCAACCATGTAATACTCCCCAACCCTCGATAGTTCCTTAAAATTGATATTATCGATCTCTTCAATAACTTCTGGTGGAACTATTATAAACGGAATTGTTAGAGTATCCCCCGTAGGCAATGGTTTAAGTCCAGCACCTGTATTAAGCAGAGCTATGTATTCTTTTTTTGCGCCACTTTTTTTGATCGTGATTTTTGCATAGATAGCCACTTCTTTATCACCTTGCTTGGTAACTCTATCTCCTTTCTATACCCTATCTCTACGCTAAGTGGAAATAGCACCTTAAAGCTTTTTCCCACGCGCTACCACCCATAAAATAATCATTCCCTACTAGTAATTACTCTATCTTATATATTAATAATCTACAAAAATTATGATGTTCTGGCATATATACGATCTCGCTTAAAAAACAAACCAAAAATAGCTTATATAGACAACAAAAAGTATTGTTAGAGAAAAAAATAGATACTATACTCGCCGCAGTGTCTCTATTTCTTTAATTTTGCCACGTTCTATATGGACAATTTTCGTCGCATATTTTCTCAGAGTATTAGCAATAGCATTTGATGCTGTGGCTAGTATTATGGTTGTTCCTATCTTGTTTATTTCGGCCAAATCATTGAGAATTTTATTGGCCATTTTTTCGTCGAGCTGTGCTACAGGCTCATCGCAGAACAAAACTTCTGGTTGGTTGATTAAAGCCCTAGCTATTGCTACTCTCTGTTGCTCGCCTGCCGAGAGCTCCTTCGGGAATCTGTATTTTTTTCCAAGCAATTTCATCTCTGCTAGGAGTTCATCAGCTCTAGCATAGATTTCCTTTGTCGGTAGTTCTGTAGGTATTAGTGGCATTGTTACGTTTTCAAATATTGTTAGTGAATCTATAAGATTAAAGAATTGAAATATGAATCCAAATTTTTCTCGCCTTATTTCTGCTAGTTTTTCCTCGTCTAAGTTTTCGAAACTTTCTTTCGCAAAGATCACTCTTCCTTTTGTTGGTCTATCCATACCAGCTATTATATTAAGCAATGTCGATTTGCCTGCTCCGCTTGGCCCAACAATCACCACAAATTCTCCTTTTTTTATTTTTAGGTTTATATCCTCAAGCGCTTTTACGCGTCCATGCTTTCCACTAAATTCTTTAACCACATTTTCTAGCTCAATTATATATTCTGCGCCCATATTATAACACCAATATGCCAAAAAAATACAGTTAAATTTTATAAAAAAAGACTCTTAATATGACACATGTTTAACAAGATAAGAAATAAGATTATCCTCCCTCTGATTGGCCAGATTGCTGCTGAGTTGAGGGGGCTTCGCCTCTCAATATCGCTTCGCAATTTTTACATATTGCTCGCCCAAGAGGTATTGGTTTACCGCATATTTTGCAATAATTTCCAGTATCAACAACTGGTTCTTCTGGTTGTGGAGCTGCAGGTTTTTCTTCTTTTTTGGGTTTCTTTTTTTCTTTTTTCTTCTTTTCTTTTTTCGGTTTTGGAGCTGATACACTTGGAGTTGCTCCTAAAATGTATGCTATAGATCTCAATAAAGATGCTGAAAATGCAAACATCATCAATAATATAACAAATACTGATAGTTGGCCCACCGTAAAGCTGAAGATACCCATTATTGTGTCTACTAAGACTGACGAATCAGACATAATTCGAGATAGGCTATCTAGGCCTCCTGACAATACATAAATCTGAATTATTAATCCCAAAATCATAGCTAATATCGTTATCGCTATGATTTTTATAGATTCCTTAATAGAAATACTCCACATAATACTCCCACCAAGTAGCTATACATCTATCAACTAAAAAATATATTAAAAAGATCTCGGAAATAAATAAAGCTAAAGGTTCGTCCAAAAAAATAAAAAAAGGGAGGTCTATGATTCGATTGTCGTGGGGGCTGGAGCTCCAGCCTCAGGAATAGTAACTCCCTTCTTTTCTAGTGTTTCTCTAAACATTTCTCTAACATCACCGGGCAACCTCGCGGGTAGGAATGTTCCCTGCATCGCGTATTCTATGTCGAGGCCATATTCATACAATATCGTTTTCCATGATACTGAAACAGCGGATGTCGCGATGCCTATAGGGATCAGGCTCAGGAAGAAGAATGCGAATGCGGATATAATTCCTGCTACAAATTCTGCCCCCGTAGGAATACCAAATAGTGGCGAAAATACATATATGCCCACAAAGTATCCCAATACGCCAAATATCGTCGAAACTATGAATGCTATAATACCCAATACTATCTCAAAACCAAACATCCCTGCCAGTGTTTCTATGAAGAGATCCCTCAGCTTGTGTATTGAGTCTTCAAGAGATTTTCTAAACCCTGTTTTTCTGATAACCATGGCTGGTATCATATAGAAACCAAGAAACTTCAATACGTCTTCTGTTAACTGCAATATCCATGCCACAAATTTTGCTGCAATAGCACCAGCTCCTCGACCTTTCTTAGCATAAGATTTGGCCATCTGAATCAATAGAGACAACAGAGCGAAAACTAGAGCATATTTTGCCAAATTACCAGCTACCTCCCAAGCTTCTTTAATACCTTTCTTAAAGCTCGCGACATCGACCTCAGGGGAGCGATACCAATCGTGAACTATTCTAACTATAGCGGCACTGAAAAATGTATCTAAGAACAAATTAGCCCATAGCCCCAAGAAGAATATAACGATGAATGTTACGGCAACTATTATGCCTAAATATTGGGAATCCTGAAACACTGATAGTGT
>JAUQYS020000384.1:0-8822 GCA_030587585.2 Candidatus Njordarchaeota archaeon | reverse complement strand
TAGGTACCGATGAGATATTAACCGGGAGAGAGATATTAAATAAGCATCCGACGGGTCAAAAATATGCTTTTATTTTAAGAGAGCACTCTCGGTTTCCTCTATTTATTGATGCAGAAAATAAGGTTCTATCAATGCCACCAATAATAAATGCAAGAGATTTGGGAGAAATAAAAGTGGGAGAAAAAAGCATATTAGTAGAAACAACAGGAACGCATAAAGAGACAATGATGCAAACAATAAATATATTGGCTACAATGTTTGCGGATATGGGGGGCAAAATATATTCCGTTAAGATAGTATATCCTAAAAATAAAGAGGAAAAAGCACCATATTTCAATGAGAATGCTGTGTGTTTGGATATAAACTACGCGAGAAAAATACTTGGATTAAATCTAAGTGTCAAGCAAGTTGTGAAGATGCTCGAAAAAATGGGATTTCTGATAAAAAGCTTTGAGAATAGCATAATATACGTCGTTATTCCTCCGTACAGAACGGATATATTTCATGAAATAGATATAATTGACGATATTGCAAGAGCATACGGTTTCGATAGGTTTGAACCCGAGCTTACACCCGTCTTCACAGTAGGATCTGAGATACAATACAATGAAAAGATAAACTTTATTAGGGACATAATGATAGGCCTAGGCTTTTCGGAGATGTTTACATTTTCTCTTACAAGTATCGAAGATCAATTCACTAAGATGAGAATATCCATCCCTCGAGGAGTCGTACGTATTGCAGGTGCTAAGGAAGCGAAGATCAATATGGTACGCTATTGGTTGCTTCCAGAGATCCTAAAAGCGTTAGCAGAGAATAAGGCAAAAGAATACCCAATAAAAATGTTTGAGATCGAAGATATAGTAGAGATAGCTGAGGATCTAGAAGCTAAAGCAAAAAACAAGACACATTTATGTGCTATAATATCGAGCACGAAGATAAGCTACACTCAAATACGCTCAGCAATGGAGTATGTTTTTCAATCGATCGAATCTCCGATAGAGATAAGAAGATATAATCATGGATCTTTCATAGAGGGTCGGTGTGCTGCGATATTTTTCAAGGATAAAAAAGTGGGGATTATGGGTGAGGTTCATCCAGAAGTTTTGAACAATTTTAGTTTGTCGATGCCGGTCGTTGCGGCCGAAGTAGATTTGTCGCGTGTTTTAGATATCAAGGTCAAAGAGATTGAATGGGCTTAAAGCAACAGTGTATATTTTTTTATTGCTTAATATGATACTATTTGGCGAATTTTCGAAAGTATCTGTCAGCATTATTCATTATAAAAATGGAGAAGACAAACATTTTTTTTATCGGAAATTAGGAGAACCATGGAATATGCGTATTGGCATAAAAACTCTTGACAGAAATAGCAATCATATCGCTGATTATCTCGAAAAATCATTAAAACGAACCGCGATAAAAGATCATGGAGACATGGGGCTATTTATTTTTCCGAAAGAAGGCACCATACATGACATAAAATACATGCTTATGGCTATGAAACAGGTACTGGAATGGAGATGGTATAGCATCATAAAGGCATATTATGTTAAAATACCACAACACTTTTTTGGGGCGCTGGTAAGAAAAATAGAAAATAAATTCTATTGGATAGAAGAAAATTTGAAAGCGACTATTGATGGTTTTATTCCATCATACATGATGGGGATGCATAAGCTATGGGACCTCAACATAAGCGGCTCAAAACATATCACCGTCGGAATAATAGATTCGGGTATAGATACAAGCCACATAGATCTCCAAAACAAATTGATATATTATCGAGACGTAACGGGAGAATCTGAGAGCCCAATAGACAACATCGGCCATGGCACAATGGTTTCGTCAATAATCGCTGGATCAGGTACATCAGCACAGAGAGGAATTATGAAACTGGTTCATTATGGTATAACAGATAGTCATGGTGGTGTTTCTTTAACGGTGGAGATCTCAGAAAAAACACAAGCAAACATATCTCTCGCGTGGGATTCTGGCGAAAATATAAGCGTTTTTGTAGAGCAAGTATTAGAAAATGGTAGCGAATTCGTTATCATAAATACAGCAAAAAAAGAGTGTAACGCTAGCGCGGTGCTTTTTCCGGGACTAAACAAATTAAGGGTTCATACTAGCAGAGGGAAAGCTACATATGTTTTAAGAGCTGAATATGAGGCAGATGAGATTAGTGTTAAATTGGCTAAGGGGATCGCGCCTAATGTAAACTTAGCCGTGTGGAAAGTTTTCAGGGGGCTGAATATTAGTACTGATGTGTCAACAATTCTTCTAGCTCTTGACGATGTAACAAAAGTAAACCAGAAATACAACATTACGGTTATTAATCTGAGTATATCGGTCGATAAAAGAAGCGTAGCTTTAGATGAGGCAGTAAATGAGTTAGCATTACGTGGAATTTTAGTAGTGGCGTCGGCTGGGAACAGATATATCGATATGTACAAGGCAGGTAGGATAAATAATCAGATAGGTTCTCCAGGCACAGCACAGTATGCCATAACGGTCGCAGCTATGAATGACTATTATGGAATCGCATTATACTCGTCGCGGGGAGGAGTATATTTTGAGAATTCTTGGAAATATGTTAAGCCCGACATAACAATGTTTGGTGGTGGAATGCTATATGGAAAATGGGCAATAGGGGCGGATAGTGATTGTAGCGACTATACTTTTCCAGACACCGAAAAGAATGATTACTTGGCGAATTATGGGACAAGTTTTTCGGCGGCATATATTTCTGGTGCTCTTGCCCTAATAAGTGGTTTTCTGTTTGACCAAAAAATGTGGGAATGGAGCCTAGAGCAGGTGCTCGAAATAAAATCATTAATTCTAGCAGCATCATTTGAAACAGCTTTGATAGGAAAACATGAAACCAAATATGATCCTGAAAAAATATGTAGAGATGCTCCTACTTTTTCGAATGGCTCAAAGGATTATGATGAGGGCTTTGGTGTTCCATATATCCCAACATGCATAGATTTACTGGGCAAAATGGAGGCGCCAGAACTTCTGAAATGGTCAGACATAATAAATCTAAATAACCCCATAAGTGCGAGAAGGATACGTAGTGAAGATTTGATCAGGGTGTCGATGGATGCTAATTCTACAAATGTTTTCTTATATGTTTATAGCCTATACACAAACGATGGAAGCCCAAAATTGCAGAGGATCATACCTACCAACAGTTCAGCCATATTTTTAGGATCAGGCGATATGGTTATTGTGGCGAAATTATCAAAAAATTGTACAATACGTGTAAATATATCGGTAGAACTTTTAGCGACCCAAACAACTCTGATAGTGGCGGTTTCAGGAATAGCAATTACGGTTATGATAATACTAGCCTATATGATAATAAAAACAGTAGATTTTATTGGTCGAATACTTAAAAGAAGAAAAAAGTAAACATACGTCGTTGGGGTCTTATATTTTATAAGATTTTTTATTTGGAAACAATGGTTGTTTGGTGTCGGACTTGAAAACAAGATATACAGCTGCATTGTTGCTAATAATACTAATGACCATTAATATGGCGACTATTAGCGGTACATATATCAAAAAGAAGACCCCCCAAAAGGACTTTTATCCAAAAAAGACACTATTAAATATAAAACAATCCTCAGAGATAAAAATCCTTGAGAATGTATCAATAACAAAGCCCCCTATTCTTTACGATATAGACCAAGATGGCATAGATGAGGTTCTGGTTCCAAGCAACGATACTCTTATCGCTCTCAGATACAACTCGACATCACAAAGATTGGAGGAGATCTGGCGGACATGGCTAGGGCACACATATAGCGTAACAATAAAGCCAGGCCCAAAAAATATTTCTGAATCATACATAATAGAAACATCACCCATATGCGCTGATTTTAATGGGGACGGAAAAATAGAAATAGCAATAGGGGCATCCGGCAGATTATTCTTCATAAACAACACAGGAAAAATCTTAAAGGAATTCGCATTAAACAAAACAATAGCGGAAATCAGCGTAATGGACATAGACTTCGATGGTGCCTTAGAAGCAATAATGCGCTTCAATGACAAAAAAATATCATACGTAGATATGTTCTCCCACACCAATAAAGAGGACGACCTAACCGAAACATCAACAAAAAGAATGATACTAATGAGCTTCCCAAAAACAGGATCAACATCACATATGAATTGGCTAGTCATAACATTATCAGAAGAAATCCATGCCGTAGCACATAATGAGACAAGCATAAAAGACTTCGCCGAGAAAATATACTCAGAAATAACCCCAGGAAACTATTCGCTTGAGACCAGCAACGAGGCACAAATCTTGGTTATCCTAAAAGAAAAAATAGAATTCCTAAGATTCCCAACAAGAGAAACAGACCTAACAATAAACTCCACAAACATGAACAACATGACATTCGACACAATACAAATAAACCCAATATCCGCAGACTTTGACGGCGACAACTATGACGAAGCATTCATATGGCTAAAATATAACGATTCCATATCAACCATAAGCTTCGTTGGAATAGAAAACATAACAAATAAGACCCCCGAAATAATAATGAAAAACATATCAGCAATCAATGTTACTCCCATATCCCAACTAGCACTAAGAACAGGAAGCAACACAAGTGCATATGTATTATTATCCAACGGAACACTCCTCCGCTTTGACATGATTTCTAACAATATTTCGGTAGAAAACATCACAAACATCAAAAACGCATCATATCTACTCGCAGGCGACATAGACGGAGACACGAAAAGCGAGCTACTAATCATAACAAACAGCGAGACATACATGTACGACCTTAACGCTGATAATGACTGGACAACCATGTATCACGACCAAAAAAACACAAACAATATTAACGAACCAAGAGACTGGGATATGGACGGATACGCAGACAGCATCGACCCAACGTGGAACGACTCAGATACTGACGACGACTGGTCATGCGATTTTACCGAATATCTAAATGGAACAAAATACAATGAGATAGACCTCGATTCCGATCAGCTACCAGATGGCTTCGAGCTTAGATTCGGCTATAAGAACGGTAAAAATGATTCAAATGATGACGGCGTATTGGACACATATGAGGACGAAGACAACGACACGATAGACAGCATATTCGAATGGAAGAACAGAACAAACCCCCTAGATAACGATACAGATAACGATGGGATCTCAGACTTTGATGAGATTAACGGAACATTCAACAAAACAACAGATCCTACCACCCCAGACACTGATGGTGACGCTATACCTGACAAATGGGAAATAGACCATAACTTAGATCCAACAAACAGCACAGACGCAAATATGGATCTCGACAGCGATGGACTACTAAACATAGGCGAATACATATTTGGCACAAACGTCTCAAACAAAGATACCGATAATGATAGGCTATACGATGGATACGAAGTATATTACGGCCTAGATCCCAAAGATTCCTCTGACGCTACGGGGGATAAAGATGGAGACAATCTTAATAATTATATAGAATTTGTGGCGGGCACGGATCCAACCCAAAACGATACAGACAAAGATGGACTACTAGACGGCTGGGAGTGGATATATGGTCTCGATCCCCTAGACCCGGGAGACAACGATACAGATGTCGATGCTGACGGCCTATCAAACATAGAAGAATACAAACATAATACAAACCCCAGAATGGTGGATACTGACGGAGACGAAATGCCAGACGGCTGGGAAGTAACATATAACTTCGATCCAACAGACCCAAACGACGCATATAAGGACGAAGACAAAGACTCACTAATCAACAAAGAAGAATACAAACACAACACTAATCCTCTGAATCCTGATACTGATGGGGACGGTCTAAGCGACGGTATGGAGGTTTCTATAGGTACTAATCCTTTGAATCCTGATACTGATGGGGACGGTCTAAGTGACTATGAAGAAGTAGAATCCGGCCACGACCCACTAAGCAAAGAAGAAAATGCGTATTTACGCATATACACATATCTGGCCATAGCCGTACTCATAATACTCACATCAAGCATATTCTTCGCAAGAAAAAAACAATAAAAACAACCAAATCTTTTTATTCGCCCCCTCTTTCTGATAATATTATAAGCCACCAAATAATTATATTCTGAAAAGAAAAACACGGTGAAAAAACATGGAAGAAAAGAAAAGAAAATTCCTAAGAGTAACCGACGTAAAAAACCCAGACTACTTCGGAAGAGCACTAGGAATAATACACTTCAGAGACGCAAAAGACATAGACGTAAAAAGCGGAGACTACATCGTAGTAAAAGGAGAAAAAATCACAGTAGTAAGAATATTCCCAGGAACAGCAGTACCACTAGGAACAATAGCACTAGACCCAATCGTAAGAACAAACGCAGGAGTAAGAACAGAAGAATACGTAGAAATATACAAAGCAACAGTTAAAGAAGCAACATACGTAAAATTCGCACCGACAGAAAACGTAGGATGGCTAGACCCAGAAAGAACAAGCCAATTCCTAAAAGAATACATAAAATCCTACCAAATCCCACTATCCATAGAAGACCAAGTAGAAATACGATACTTCGGACAAAGATACTACTTCGTAGTAACAAAAACAGAACCAAAAAACACAGACGCAGTAATCGTAACAGAAAACACACAAGTAGAAGTACTACCACAACCACTAACCATAAGACGCCAAGTCCCAAGAATAACATGGGAAGACATCGGCAACCTAGAATACGCAAAACAAAGAATAAGAGAACTAGTAGAACTACCACTAAAATACCCCGAACTATTCAGAATACTAGGCATAGAACCACCAAAAGGAGTACTCCTATACGGACCACCAGGATGCGGAAAAACACTACTAGCCAAAGCAGTAGCAAACGAAGTAAACGCAGCATTCTTCGTAATCAATGGGCCAGAAATAATGTCTAAGTGGTATGGGGAGTCTGAAAGGCGCCTCAGGGAAATTTTCTACAGAGCAGAAGAAAACTCTCCAAGCATCATCTTTATAGATGAGATAGATGCAATAGCTCCTAAACGGGGGGAGGTTGTAGGAGAAGTTGAGAAGAGGGTAGTCTCCCAGCTTCTCACTTTGATGGATGGTCTCCGCGGTAGAGGCCAGGTTATCGTTATTGGCGCAACAAACAGACCAGAGGATCTAGACCCCGCTCTCAGAAGGCCTGGGAGGTTCGATAGGGAAATTGAAATAACGGTTCCGAATAAAAAGGCTCGTCTTGAGATTCTTAAGGTACACACTCGTGGTGTTAGACTGTCTTCTGATGTTTCTCTCGAAAAGCTGGCTGAGATTACTCATGGTTATACTGGCGCCGACTTGGCGGCTCTTGTGCGGGAGGCGGGTATGTCTGCGTTGCGGAAGATTTTGCCGAAGCTCGATTTGAAGAGAAAGCATCTAGATCCGAAGATACTTGAAGAGCTTATGATGACGATGAATGATTTTAATAATGCATTGAAGGAGGTGAGACCTTCGGGGCTTAGAGAGGTAGCCATAGAAATACCTCATGTGAGGTGGAGTGATATTGGCGGTTTGGAGCATATAAAGAAGAGGCTTCAGGAAATGGTTGAGTGGCCTCTTAGATATGGGGATCTTTTTGATTATGCTGGAATAGAGCCGCCGAAGGGTATACTTCTTTATGGGCCGCCTGGTACTGGTAAGACTATGCTGGCTAAGGCGGTTGCGACGGAGTCTGAGGCCAATTTCATAGCCGTTAGGGGACCGGAGGTTTTATCAAAGTGGGTGGGTGAGAGCGAGAAGCGTGTTAGGGAGGTTTTTAGGAAGGCTAGGACGTATGCGCCGTGTGTTGTTTTCTTTGATGAGATTGATGCTATTGCTCCTCGTCGGGGTTTGGATATAGGTTCTAGGGTGACTGAGCGTATTGTTTCGACGTTGTTGGCTGAGATGGATGGGATTGCGGCGTTGAAGGATGTTGTTGTGATTGCTGCGACTAATAGGGTCGACATTATTGATCCTGCGCTTTTGAGGCCTGGGCGGTTTGATAGGGTTATTGAGGTGCCGATGCCTGATCAGAGGGCGAGGGAGGAGATTTTTAAGGTTCATTTGAAGAAGCATGTTAATGCGTTGGCTGAGCCTATTGATGAGATTGCTGAGAAGTTGGCGTCGGTGACTGATGGTTTTTCGGGTGCTGATATTGCTGGTGTTGTTAGGGAGGGTGCTATGCTTGCGCTTCGTGAGTTTTTGTCTGGTGTGGGTGCTTCGGTGAAGGTGGATGAGGTGTTGAAGGGGAATCCGAAGTTTATTACTTCTGAGCATTTGGTTCGTGCTGCTAAGGCTTTGAGGAGGATGAAGAAGATTCTTGAGGAGCCTGAGGAGGAGATTAAGCGTTATCAGTTGCCTACGGAGTATGCATAGTTTTTATTTTTTTGTTTTTGTGTTGTTTTCTTGGTTTTTTTATAGTCTCTGTTTTTTTGTTTGTGTTTTTTTCCATTTTTGTGTGATTTCCTCTGCGTCTCTCCGTACCAGTTGGACATGATTTCTGGGCCGTTTTGGTTTTTTTATTGATCTGTGTATATGTTTGGGTTATTATTCTTGTTTGGTTGTTTTTTGGTGTTACTTTCTTGTTTTAGTTTTTTGGATTTTTGGGCTTTTGGTATGTATGTGTTGGAGGTTTATTCTAATTCATCAAATGACCATACTTGGCGTTATCTTCATGGGTTTGATTTATAGTTTTATGGATTTGTAGGTGCTAAGATTTTTTGACGAATTGGAATAAGAGCTCTATACAATCTCTTAATATGCCTATGGTCACTAGTATTATGTTTCTCAGCATTTTTGGTATATTTT
>JAUQYS020000392.1:0-2382 GCA_030587585.2 Candidatus Njordarchaeota archaeon | reverse complement strand
TATAAAATCGAATTCTTTTACTTTTTTATTTATTTCTATAGGTATGCCCGTTTTAGAATTTCCTAAAAAAACGAAAGAATCTTTGTTTCTCCACTCATTATTGTATATTTTTATTCTACTACCAATCTTATCTCCAACTCTATCTGCTATCTCTTTTCTACTCATATATCTGTGTGTTCCGATCCCTATGAGTATTTCAATTGAGTTATCCTCTATTCCTATTTTGTTTAAGTATCCTATGATAGTAGGGAGAATTTTTTTAACTGGTGTCTCTCTTGAAATATCATCAATTACTACCAGAATCTTATTATCAGAATCTATTAAATCAGATAATTTTTTAATGCCTATGGGATCATCCAGCTTCTTTATCAATGTCTCTTTCAAATTTTTTATAGAGTCATGATCTTCGATATCGAGTATATATCCAATTTTATCCTCAGGAATTTCAAAAATAATATTCTCATGGTTTTGAGGTAGCATTATTTTGATTGTTATCACCTTGGCGATACCTTTAAGATTTCAAACTATTTATTTTTGTTTAATGTTTGTTTTTTTAAAGTAGAAGGGATAGTTTATAGACGTGTTTTATAAGATATTTTTTAGGACTGTAAAATAGATCATAATCCTTTTATGTTATATTACAACCAACATATGGTGATAAAAAATGGCGAGTACTTTGGATATAGGAATAGTGTTTTTGTACTTTGGAATTTTGTTAGCTATTGGTGTGTACTTATCAAGAAAACAAGAGAATATCGATGACTATTTAGTTGCTGGAAGAGATGTTGGACTTTGGAGATATATATCTTCTAATATAGAAGCTTTTGTTGGTGCAGGATCTACCATTGCTATTGCCACACTTGGATACAAATATGGTATTTCTGGTGCATGGTATCTTTTAGCTGCAGCTACGGGTGTAATAGTCTTTGCAGTATTGATGGCCCCCAAAGTAAAGATATTGGGGGATGATCTGAAGCAGTATTCTTATCCCCAGCTATTGGGAAACAGATACGATTGGAAAATAAGGATGGTATCCTCAGCAAACACTTTAGTTTCATTTACTGCCTTTGCATCTGCACAAATGGTAGGAGTAGGAACGATACTCTCAGCGCTTTTTAAGTGGGATATAACTACAGCAATCGTAGCAGCAGGAATAGTTGTTATAGCTTATACGATGCTTGGAGGGTTGATGGCAGTATTCTGGACAGACTTCGCACAATTCATTATACATGTTGTCGGTATCTTGGCTGTAATAGCTTATGGATTGCATATGGCTGGCGGATGGGAAGTATTAAAAGAAACATTGCCTGCAAATTCTTTTAACTTCTTTAATTCCGAACTAAGTTCTAGCGGATTTACTGGAATATCGGCTATAATATTCTTTATAGTTGCAATTGGCCTTTCAGTTCCAGTTTCAATGGATTACTATCAGAGAACATATGCTATAAAGGATGTTAAATTAGCTAGGAAAGGATTATTCGTGACAGCTGTAGGTATGATATTTCTTGGAATAATTGCAGCAGTTACTGGAATGATAGCTAAGGTATTGTATTCTGGAATAGATCCAAAAATGGCGGCTGCTACCCTTATATCAAATATGCCAGTTGGATTACTTGGTTTGGGTGCAATAGCGCTTCTAGCTGCATTAATGTCCTGCGGTGATAGTTGTCTTGTGCTAGGTTCTGCCACATTTCTTGTGGACATATTGAAACCTTTGAAAAAACTTCTAAAACCCGAAGAAAAAGAGAAAGAGAAACAAGATCTTTTGGTTTCTAAACTTATGGTGCCCGTACTTGGAATAATTGCTTTGATTATAGGACTTAAATTCCAGTCTATTCTTGGAATGCTTTTATATGCTTTCTCTATCCAAGTAGGAGGACTTCTTGTGCCAACTATAGCAATGTTCTGGTGGAAAAAAGCTACGCCTAATGCTGCGGCCATCGCGACTATCGTAGGAAGTATTATTTGTATACTCTGGTGGCCACTTGGATTCCCATTTGGTTGGGATGGGTGTTATCCGGGTATTATACTTTCTGCTATAGCTTTGATAGGATTTAGCTACGTTACCAAACCAACGTCCAAAGAAAAAATAGAGAAGTTTTTCAGGAAATAAAATATTTTTTCTTTTTTTATTTTCACTGGAGGCGAGTATATGAAAAATAATTTTCGAGGAAGAGATTTTTTAACTTTAATGGATTACTCAAAAGAAGAAATTGAATATTTTTTAGAAACAGCAGCTACATTGAAAAGAAAACAAAGAATGAGAGAGCCTCACGATATTCTAAGAGGAAGAACGTACTGCGCAGTTTTTCAGAAGAAATCGACAAGAACTCGTACATCCTTTCAATGCTGAAAATAGAGCCAGTGCAGTTAAAGCTGCAG
>JAUQYS020000380.1:0-1876 GCA_030587585.2 Candidatus Njordarchaeota archaeon | reverse complement strand
ATGTCCAAACTGCGGGGCAGAAATACCACTAGATGCCGTTTTCTGCCCGAAATGTGGAGCTAAACTTGCTGAGTCTACAGTACCTCGGCAGACTCAACAACCAGTAACTCAACAACCAGTCGCTCAGACTTCCCCCTCATCATATAGTGGCGATCGTAAAGATCCTATTCTAGCAGCGATATTGTCCTTTATACTCCCTGGGATCGGCCAGATCTATGTTGGTGCAACAACTAGGGGAGTAGTATATATTATACTTGCGATAATACTCTATGCACTATTTATTATTCCTGGAATTATATTTGCAATATACACTATGTACGATGCATATAGACTTGCACAGCAATATAACGAGACTGGTCTCATACCCAACTCAATTTTTGGCTACTGATCAATTTGACCGCAAAAAAAGAATTCGTAGAAAACTTGGCGATACCTCATAGTCCAACTATTTGTAGATTTTTAAATTTTATTGCTGGTAGTGTTATTATTCCTATTTTTTCTTGTTGTTTTGCTATTTGTTCTATGTTTCTAATTGCTTCGTAGATGTTTCCTATTAGGAGTGCATGTTTTATTGGTTGGGCTTTCTTTCCGTTTTCTATTAGTGTTGCGTTTCTTATTTCCAATGCAAAGTTCCCTGTTATGAAATCCACGTATGGTGCTGCTACTTTTCTTATTATTATCCCCTTCTCTGTATCTTCTATAATTTCATCCAATGTTTTTTTGCCAGGGAGTATCTCTATGTTTGATACCGCAGTTGATGCTGGATGCCTATGCGTATTTTCCTGTGTTCTTATTCCTCTCCTAAATCCGTTTCCTGTTGGTTCTGTATTTGCTATTCTAGAATTGTAGTAGTCATAATAATATGCCCTTAGTATGCCTTTCTCTATTATTTGTTTGCGTGTTGTTGGTACTCCTTCATCGTCTGCTAATGCGCTTCTGAGACCACCAGACATCCTACCATCATCTATTATTGACAGGGATTCTGATGCTACTTTTTCTCCTATTTTTCCGATCCATGGGCTCCTTTTCTTGTTTATGTTTTCTCCATTTGTTGCCCCTAGGATAGCGGTTAGCATTCCCGCTAGTTCCATCGGTTCGATTATTGTTTCTATGTTAAGCATGCCTTTGAAAGGTTTTGTGCTTGATGCTTCGATTGTTTTTTCATATAGTTCTATTCCAGCTTTTTCCCAATCTATATCCTCTATCATCGTCGCGTATTTTTTTATTATTCCTTCCCCCATCCTTTTTTTTGCTGTGAAATGAACAAAAATATTTGTTCCTTTGTGATGAAAATCGACTCCAAGTGAGTTCATTATATGAAACTCGAATATATTAAATCTTATCAACCCGCTCATCACTTTTACTCCGTCTTTTTCCGAGCTGATAAATATTCCTTCAGCGTATCTTTTTATTTCTTGTGGCTCAAGTTCCTCTATATTTCTATCATACACCCTATCTACATGGCCCGTAACTTTTTTTGGTTCTGGCAGCGATTCAAATTTTTCATCTTTAGGAGGCCGTCTGGATATTTTTACACCTAGATCTACCATTTTCTCTACTTCATCATAATCTTTGAATATCCCCGAAACATACCCCACATGCTTATCAATAACGGTTTTTATCCCGATCCCAATCCATCTGTTATCCGTTATAATATCCCTTGTTCCCCCACCAACGTATAGGTTTATCATTCTTGCATTAATAACAAATACTTCTGCCTGGTCTACTTTTTTCTCGCAGATCGATAAGCTCTTATTACATATATCCCATAATTGAACCATACTCATCCACCTCCAACCAAAATCTTAGCTCTCATATATGGACCTCCAATACCAACATACACATAGTCTTCTTCTCCTTTACCACATTGCCCCCC
>JAUQYS020000214.1:0-7541 GCA_030587585.2 Candidatus Njordarchaeota archaeon | reverse complement strand
ATATATGTCACAATGCGTAAAGCTGTTGTATCTTATTGTATTGTTATGAGATTCATAGATATAGAGACCACATTCTTCACAGTCAATAAAGCTTGAGTTAAGTATGGTTGCATTACCGCCCTCATGTAAAATTAGACCATAATAATTCCTTTTTAATGTTGTGTTCTTTATGAACGTATTAGTAGTATTTATCCATAATCCAAATTTATCGTAATAATAGGCACCAGCATAATACCCCGCATAGCTTATCTCACTATTAAAAGCCGAAAAAACCGCACCATCAAATATCCTCACATAGTAATTATTTTCTATATTATAAGCCGTAATTGTTGAGTTGTACAAAGTTAAGTTCCCACCAGAAAGCACATCGATAAAATATTCCCCATCATAATTAAGATTCATAAATAGCGTGCTGTTTTTTAGAATAAGCGCACCACCAGACTCGATAATTATGCTACCATTAATTATGTATTCGCTATTCTCAACAACAACTATAGTCGTTATAGTCCAATCCCCAGATACAGGCTGTCTATATCCCCTTATAGTGAGTGAATTCAGAGCTGATTTTTCAAAAAAATGATAAAATATTACACCATGAGCTTCATTAATAACATCTACACGCTCAAAATTATTGTTATCAAGAATATTTCTACAATGAATAGTAAAAATAGTATTATTCCTCAGCAAAAATGGAGATATGAACACTAAAACTAGCACCATGACGCAAAATAAACTACTAATCTTATACATATTTATTCACTTTTTTTAACAATAAAAAAGAATCTGAAAAAAATATAAAAAATGCACTTAAAAACTATTCATGACAAAATATGATTTATCTTTAATTTGAGAAAGATCTATCCTACACTGATGCATACTCTAAACTCAGATCTATAAAAAACAGAAAAAAATTTAACAAAACATTAGACTACTATTAAAGCTTTTTCTGGACACTTTTTAACACACTGTGGATCGCCACCACATAGATCACATGTATAGGCCACATTTTTCTTTTCATCAAAGAACATCGCCCCAAATGGACATGCTTCAACGCAAGCCCGGCATCCATTGCATTTATTTTCGTCTATCTTAATAGCACCTGTTTTTGAGTCGAAATATATTGCGTCCGTCTCGCATTTTTCGATACATTGTTTGCACTGCCGACAGATCAGTATGTTCTCTGTTACTCCGCCCTTAAATTTTACCTTAATCCTAGAATATCTCGGCGCGTAAATCCCCAGATGATAAAACGAGCAAATAAGCTCGCAGGTTCTACAACCACTACACTTATCGACCTTTACCATTATCATAAAGCTCACCTCCTAAGACCAGCTTTCTTAAATTCATGCAGTAAGTCTAATTCTTCTATTTTCTTATCTTTTGGAATTCCCGTTTCCCAGTCCCATCCCCTAATATTATAGTATTCTGGAAGCATTTTATCGATTTCAACTATTTGTCCCTTAGCTGGTCCCGATGGTAATGGCTCCTTAGTAAACCTTCTCGGTAATGAGTCTTGATCTTTTCCTATTCCCTCTCTCAGATTAAATATTCTTTCCAGATTGAATATTCTTTCGCCTATAAGCATTATTTCTTTCTCATCAATATCCCACCCAACAGCATACTGTATGAATAGAGCTATATCTTTAGGCTTCACAGCATAGGCCGAGAAACATGTATACTTACACATCTCTGCGGAATCAACAACAGCAGCAAAATTCTCATGCCAATAAACCATATATGCCTTTCCTTCCCACGCATAGGGATCTACCGTTTTTTCATTACCAAACCACTCTTTTCCCTTTTCTGGGGGATATCCAAGCAGCTCGAAGTTTGGTAATGCTGCTAAGTGATCGGCACCTCGAGTAGCAGTAGCCCAGCCCAATCCAAAGCCCTTAGCTGTTCTTACATCATATGCTGGTACCTCCATACCTTTAACATGATGCGCATATCTCTCCGCACCTTTACCTATCTTCTTGGATGCTAATCTTACGCCTTCGGCAAGTAAATTACCAAAGCCTTTACGATATGCTATTTTCTTTATCATCTCTATTAGAGCTTCTTCATTTCCCCAAACAAGTTCTATGCCATCAGTATCTTCTTTTGTTATTATTCCTTTCTCATAGCACTCCATTGCAAATGCAATAGTATCTCCAGTAGATATAGTATCAAGACCCAATCTATTACATAGATCGTTAGCATAGATTATTACTGGGTAATCCGTTATTCCACACTTAGTACCCAAACAAACAATACTTTCATATTCTGGCCCCCCAGTAACCACATCTTTGTATTTGCCATTTTTAACTCCCGATACTTTTCCACACCTAATCGGACAAGCAAAACATGCCTTGTTTCGGATTTTATATTTCTCGGCGAAAACTTTTGAGGAGATCCTATCAAAGTTCTCTATTATTCCGTACTGATTGTTCTTTGTTGCCAATCCTCCCCCCTTATATGCCAAGTCAAGCAAAAAGGGAGTACCCATATCAGAGAGCAGAGGAAACGCTGGATCTTCATAAATACGAGAAACAATTTCATCTATTAGATCCTCAAATTTCTGTGGATATGTGACCTTTACTCCTTTTGTTCCACGTATAGCTATTGCTTTAAGATTTTTTGATCCCATTACAGCCCCGATCCCGGTTCTTGCTGCTGCTCTATAAAGATTGTTCATAACAGCCGCATATCTAACCAAGTTTTCCCCAGCGGGACCAATGTATAATATATGAATGTCGTCGCCTATTTCCTCTTTTATTATCTTGTCGGTCATAACTGTATCTTTTCCCCAAATATGTTTTGCTGATCTAAATTCTATGTGATCATCATCAATATATATGTATATTGGGCTTTCCGATCTTCCAAATATTAGTATACTATCGTATCCAGCATATTTCATTTCTGGGCCAAAGTGTCCACCGGAATTAGCATATCCAACTCCAAAAGTTAGTGAGGATTTCGCAGATATCGTGAACCTTCCTGATGATGGAGCCCTAGTTCCTGCTAATGGACCATTACTTATAGCTATAATATTATCGGGATCAAATGGATCGATTCCCTTTGGGATATAGTCATAAAGAAACTTTATGTTGAATCCGCGACCCCCAAGCCACTTTCTTGCGAACTTACTATCTAGCTTCTTTGTGACATATTTTTTCTTGGCTAAATCTAAAATCAATATTTTTCCTCCATATGCGTCGAACATCTTATTCTCACACAGCTAGTATTGTAAAGGGAAAAAACAAAAAAATTTTTTATAAAAAATATATTTGTCAGAACTACATTACAAAATGAAGATCTAGTTAAATTATAAAAAGAAAAAACTAATGCAAAGTATGCTTGAGACATTTGGATGACAATAAAAAATAAAAAAGATTAAACCGATACTAGCAGTTGCCACCGTGTCTTTTCTTTGCATTTAAGCATGAAGAAAAATTATCTCCTTTCGATATAGGTATTATCTGACTCTTACAGTTTGTACATATAAACAGACCAGATTCTGGACTATCTACCCCGACTTCATATACTTTTCTGGCTCCCCAGCAATAGCTACTAGTATCCAATTTACAGCACCACATTTGCATGGAGGAAATCTCTCTCCTTTAGAGAGTGCAATGATTTCTCTGCATCCCTCACATAGATAGAGGCCCGTCTCTGCACATTGTTTTCCTGGCTTAAACTTCTCAGAAGTGGGGATTCTTTTCATTATTTCGATCTTGTTTTAAGCTAAAAGAACCAAAAATAATATAGAAAAAAGGCGGATATGGATCCAAAATACAAAAGAAAGAAACAAAATAATAACATCAGTTAATATGAGTATGTCTGAGCTATGGTTTCTTTGCGAATCTTTCTTCCATTATTAGCATTAATGGCGACAGAACCATAGAAAAAGATGTCGCTAGAATGTACAGGATGCCTATCATAGCTAAACCGAAAACCATTATCAGCACGCCAGTAGACCCGATGGCATACTCCATTATAGGAATATCCTTTACATAGTATAGATAGGCCAGTGCAAAACTAAAAATCATGGCCAAGATACCCAATAAGACCCAGCCGTAAAGGAGTATAGAGGCACCGATCAACGCTATAAATATTATTCCACTAATGGTTTCTTGCTCCGTATTCAAAACAAAGACAGAAAGAACTCCGGTGAGGATAGATACACAACCATAAAGAACTACCAGTATAGCTAGGCTATGCCTGATTTTTTTGATTCGATCCTACTGAATAAGCTAATACCATATGCTCCTAATAGAAATAGAAAACCAGAGAAAATCATACAGTATCCATAGTAATCTGCTTGAACTATTCTCCCCAATCTAAATAATAAGCTTACCAAAAATTGTATTGAGCCCGCAATCACCATCAGCCATAAAAACATCCTATCCTCACGTATCATGCGAACACCATGTAATAACAGAGACAAAAATCTGAAAAAGAACCAAACATATCGAAATACCATTAAAAAGATAATTTTTCTATATAAATACGTGGTGTCCACATGAACATAGTAGAAGAATACCGGTTTGGACGAATAAAAATTTCTGGCAAGGAATATCATCATGATGTCATTATTTTTCCTGATGAAGTAATCCCTAATTGGTGGAGAAAAGAGGGACATAATCTATGCATAGACGACCTTAAAGAAGTCATTAAAAGGAAACCAGAAGTTTTAATAATAGGCAATGGTTATTCTGGCGTTATGAGAGTACCAAAAAGCGTTGTTGAGGAACTACAACAAATGGGAATCAAAGTCATTGTCAGACACACAAGAGAAGCCGTTGACGAATATAACAAATTAGTTAGAGCTGGAGCAAAAGTAGCCGCAGCACTACACTTAACATGCTAAACAACATGCAAATATAGATGGCCTATCTATCTAACAAACATATCACAAGAACCCAAGCTTTATGTTGCCAATATAATTATGATTCTATTTTTGATCAATACTATTAATCATCAATACCTGCTAGAGAGAATAATATATTTAGCAAAAAGGTTACTAATTCTATTTGAAAGCACAAACATCGCAAATTTTTGGGAATATAGATCATTTTAATGAAGAATAATAAATGTGCTATATTGCCCGATATTCTCATAATTATTTTCTTGTTTATTAAATTTTTGTTGCCTAATATTCCATTCAACAAAAAAACGTAATTTGAATCTACATGAAACAAAACTATAATCATCAAAAATAGAACAAAAACATTTTTTTATAAAAAATAAACACTTTTTATCCATTATACCAAAAATCGGTATATGGGTGTGTGACTTGAAAAAAATATTCGCTCTTGCCTCCTTTTCGGTTGGTGATTATTTTTATCTCTCTAGAAGTTTTTCTAGTCTGAACAAACGCCCCTAAGCTCCACGTAGCCTATTCTTTCAATAGTGAACTATCCAATAAAAGAAGAGACAAACCCAAAAGAAAAGGACTCCCAAACCAAAAAGAGGCAAGAGCGAAAATATTTGCCACCCTTCTTTTCTCAGCACTATTTTTGATAGGTCTCTTGGCGACGCCGAACATCCTTGTCAAGGATCTAGCCCATAAGCAAACATACTCAAGAACTCATATATCAGACACAATACATAACAACGCAGAGAATAATCTTAATAGCACCTTAAGTACTCTAGAACCTGGATACTATCGTGTTATAGATGTTTATCCATCTGGAAAAAAAGTTGTCCGTGGCACAGCTCCGATAGGAACACGGCTCCAAACGAAACGAAAAACAGGATTTCGTCATCCTCTCTCGGCTGACAATATGTGGTTCTCTGAAATACAGGCAGCATATGTATATTCGGGAAAATATGGGAGCGTATATAAAAACTTTATGTTCACTCTGGACGACGAAGCGGAGGTACAGATATCTAAATCTTGGACAAGACATTTTGGCACTTGGGGGTATGCTGCGAGCATAGATTATGGATTCGACTGCTACGGGGATCTTATTGTGGCAAACGAAGATAATGATCCTATACTAGTCAACAGTACTAACGGGGAAACAATATATCAATTTCCTTTATCCAACGATGCTGAATGGGTAATAAATGTTGTTTCTGGAGATCTTGATGGTGATGCTGGATTTGAAATTGTTTTCTTATGTAAAAATATGGATACTAGACATGTCTATCTTCGAATACTTGATGACTGGCAAAATAACTTTGAAGATATAAAACAAATAGATCTAACCGATATCATACCTTCTTCAATAATAAAGGATGGTGAAATAAAGGCTGTAGATACTGATTTGGATCTATATGATATAGATAGAGATGGAAGGATGGAAGTATTCGTGGCTCCAACTATTAAAATAGAGGACGGATCTGATCTGATATATAGGCCTATTGGACTAGTATTCGATGATAAGAACGAAAACTTCGTTGAAATAGCAGAACTTTTGGAGCCAGACTCCGTCACGGCAGATCAAGATGACGAGTATTATGCAGATAGATATATAAATAACTTAGTTATAGGAGATATGGATGGTGACGGAGAATATGAATTAGTAATGATGTACTTTTATATGCATTACTATCAATATAATTCTACAACAAAAAAAATTGAGTATCTGGGCATATTAGCTAAGATTAAGAATATTCCCTGGATTATGTTTGGTAGCGTCAAAGCGCTTGCCTATGATATAGATCTCGATTATCAAGATGAGCTAATCATATTAAGCTGCATTGAATTTGATAACAACGCTGGTATGATACGCTTTGAGCATTTAAAGCTAAATCAAACCAATATTACCGAATACTACCAACATAGCTACCGCGATTATGACGAAGGCAGTGTTTCTAAGATATATGGCAATATCGCGGTCGGAGATTTTGATGGTGATTTGTTTCCCGAGCTCGCATATACATACACGCTATATTTCTTGTCTTCAAGTAGATGTGGCAAATACGTATATTTTTATGATGATTACAGACACGCCTACGATTACATGGACAGATACAGATGGTACGTAGACTATGAAGCACCCAGAAGACCTATAATACTTCCAGTAGCACTAAATGGAAGAATTTTTCTCCACTATATGGGCATACATAATCAGTCTATGTCATTTCCCTATATAATGGCCGTAATGGCAGCTCCACCGACAATAGCAGGAATTGCCCAAAACTATGATGGAACCTCAACTCTATTCGGCACATCTGTCACACACACATACTCGAAGAGCAACGGATACACAGTCTCAGCAGGAGTCACCATATCTGTCGAAGCTGAAGATCCCTTCGGAGTTTTCAAGGCTAAGGAATCCGTGAAAATCTCTAAAGAGCTTGAGAAAACACATACCGTATCGACCACAATAACTGAGTGCAGAGAATTTGCTGGCGATTATTCTAATGACTATGTTATCTTCGAGACAATATTATACGATAATTATTACTACAAAATACTATCACATCCTAATAAAACCTATGTCGGAAAACCTATGGCAATTAGTATTCCTCGTGACCCAGCAGTATATAAGTGGACTGTTGATTATTTCAACGAGAATAATGGAAAATATCCCGATATTGGTGATGAGACT
>JAUQYS020000185.1:0-3279 GCA_030587585.2 Candidatus Njordarchaeota archaeon | reverse complement strand
AAGAGCGCCCTTTTTATAGAGCTCTAGATCATTTAGAAATGCTTTAACATCCTTAATCTTATTAGAAAGAACCCAGCCAGTAATGACGTGGAAGTATTTGCTTTTCAGGATATGTTTTTTTCCGAAGGTAATCCCCCTGAAAAAGGTTATCTCAGAATAAATTTTAGGGAGCGTTTTTTCAAGTTTTTTAGAGAGAGCATTTTTTTCGTTAATAGCCTTATTAAGAGTATCCTTGAGTTTTTTTAATTCATTTTTGGGCCCTTTGGATTTAGAGAGCAGATTAATTTGGGTAGATAATTCAGATATTCTAGCGATAACATTATTTACGAGTTCTTCGGTTTCTGAGATTTCCTTTTCCCAAGCATCTATATTTATATCTTCGGGTTTCTTCATATCCTCTATGGAGAATTTTTTGGGATTGATTCCAAGATTTTTGAAGATCTTTATGAGTCGTGAGTACAATTCATCAATTTTTCCATGCAGAGTAGTCATATTTTCATCAGTTGAAAAAGGAATTTCTTCACCTCTTGGTATGCTAAATTCAATAACACCTAGTCGACCCAATTTGAATAACACATCATTAGGAATTTCTTCGGTGGAGATAATTATAATTTTCTTTGTACTAATTATAGCCATACTTTCAACCCTCTATTAACCCACTTTAAATAATAACATCATTCTGATTATTAAGATAATACAATTCCTTATTCGACTCTTAAATCATTTATATCTAGGTCTTAATAATTCAAATTAAAGTTTTTATAGTTATCCTAAATAGATAGCTTGTTGTTAAAAGTAGCGTTTCACTTTGGGTAGGTATTCCCAAATTTAGTTATATTTGACGAGGAATACCTACCCCTCATCGCGCATATCTTCCCCTCCCGTGGGCACCCATCGGCGGAGGCGCTCCACATCGGCACCCAACTCATTGGGGCTTCAGCCCGCACGCCACAGGCCACATCCCGCAACGCAATATTTATCGAGGCTGCAAAATCCCTATCAAAAACCACGCCACACCTCCTGCAGACGACCTCCCTCTGGGACGATCCCGTCATTAGGAAGCCACAGATGGGGCAGAGGCGAGAGGTGTGGCGAGGATCGATATAGGAGACTGGAACACCAATCCACATAGCTTTATACTCTATCAGAAACTGCAATTTCTTGAAATCTGCCAAGGAGAGACGGCGGTTAAGCTTTCTGCTCTTGTTCAAGATCCCAGACTTGATGTCCCAGTACTTCCGATATTGCTGATAAATAGCAACTGAAATATAACATGCAAAAAATAATTTATAGTGATTAGGCTTTGTTCCATAATTCATTTGTAAGCTCCAAGCCTTTTCCGATTATTGTTCTTTTGTTATGGGATCTGGGGCCTCAGTACTTCCGATATAGACTATAAAATGATAGTGATTAAAAAAATGCGTTGATGATTTTCAGCATTTTCCAGTTTTAGTGCACTTTCCATGAAATGTTCAAAGGCTTATTTAAAGAGTAAAATGTGGGAAAGTCGGGAAAATCTCGGGGAATCATAGATTATTTTATTTCTCGCATGTTATATTTCAACTGCTATGTATCGGCAATATCGGAAGTACTGGGTCTCCGTTCTCCGCTTGTTTCTGTGAGGAGACTCTCGCATATATCATGCATCTCGTGATGGTGGGCTTCCTCTGGCCTAGTATTCTTCTTATTTTGCTCTCTGGCACTCTTCTGTGTCCCTCTGTTGTCCTTATTGTCCTTATCTTTCCTTCCCTTTCCCATTTTCTCTACGTTGATACGCTTATTCCTAGTATTCTTGCTGCCTCGGATGGTGTGTAGAGCTTCTCTGTCTTCGACACCATTATTCTGTCTATGAGTATCTAATAATGAGAAATAATATTTAAAGCTTACTAACTGTGAACAGCCCAATGATTTCGGGATTCAACATAAAAAATTCTATGTAGTCGCATGGCGACCACACATACCTTGGTTTTTTATTACACGTGATCCATACCTGTCTTAGACGCATTTGGTGTGAAGACGTTTTTTCTGAGGAAATCTGGACGTGAGCGAGATGCACGTGACGAAAATGCCCTTGTTTGAATTCATTGACACGCTTTAAAAAGCCGGTCGAGGTGTGATGAACAAGTGGCATTATTTGCGACATTCTTGAGATCCGATCTACAGCGTTGAAAAGAGCATCTTAGAGGCCGAAAAAAGGCTTAAAAAATACATCAATACTTTGTAGTTCCTTCGGAACCACACATACCTCCTGCTTTATAATAACAAGGCTGTGGGCAAGACATAAAAAAGAAAAGTACATCAATTCTTTGTAGTCGCGTAGCGACCACACATACCCGTGGCTTTAATAATAACAGACCTGCAGGCCGGACATAAAAAAGAAAAATACATCAATAAAGATACAAAGATATCTAAATGTTTCTATCTCTATCTTACGTGTACGTAGAACTTTTCTTCATTTCTCTAAAAAAAAACTTGATCGGGCGGATCTATGAAGAAGAAACACTGTATAGAAAATTAATAAAATGTAAAAGCAACGATTATGTAGAGGGCGGGTGTATCGGATAAAGCAAGTTATACGCGATAGTCCAGCATAGCATTATTGTGACGATAGAAGACAATGTCCCATATAATAAATACACTTTGAGAGGGTGCATTTTCTTGAGGAAATCTTGAGTCTGCCACATAATCGTGATATATGCGAAAAGGATTACGATCGCGATCAATAGGTACAGGCTTCCACTTAGACCCATCACTCCAAAGACGGTTCCAATAAGAGCGCCCACTCCGACTTTCGATAATGTGAAATAAGATTCTTTTATTTCTTTTAATAATATGATTTCATCACTTATTTTCATAGGATTAACCCAGGTAGAGCCATAATGTTTGAAGATATATTTATTAGTTTTTTAAAATTAAGTCCAGAGGATTCCATGACTTCACCTGATATCATGAGAGCATTGATTGAATTTAAAAATTTGTCTGAAGGAGTAATCGAAAAGATCTATCAACACAAGCGGAAATTCTTTTTCAGAATTCGTACTAAAAAGGGCCGCTATTTTTTACTAATGGAACCAGCTGTGCGTGTTAATTTAACAAATATAAATTACGAATGGGAGCTCACGAATTTTATAATGATGATCCGGAAACATCTCAAAGGTAAAAAAATTATTAGCGTGCGTCAATATATGTTTGATAGGATAGTTCTAATGGAACTTGAAGACGAATATAAGGTGATATGTGAAGTCATACGTCGAGGAAATTTTGTTGTGACGCGGGGCA
>JAUQYS020000127.1:0-7211 GCA_030587585.2 Candidatus Njordarchaeota archaeon | reverse complement strand
TGTTTATGCTCTAGGAATGGCATTTGTGTATGTTGCGACACAAGAAGCTAGGAGACGTGGAACACTCGAAAAATACTAGGTGATGTATATGGAAGGAATAAAAGCAGAAAATATAAAAAAAAGCTTTCTTGATCAAGGAAAAATAGTAAGTATTCTAAATGGAGTATCCTTCTCAATACCTCCCAAATCAAACCTAGCTGTTATAGGGCCCAATGGAAGCGGAAAAACTACGCTTCTAAAAATACTAGCAACAATTCTGGCGCCAGATGCTGGAAGAGCTTTCATCAGAGGCTATGATATTATGAGAGATATAGATGCTGTTAGGAAAATAATATCATACATAAACCCAGAGCTAAGACTTCATGAGAGACTTACAGTAAAGAAGACACTAAAATTTTTTGCCGCGATTCAAGATGTTAACTGGAAAAGTGCCAAACCTTACTTAGAAGCGTTTGGAATGATGCATATGATTGATTCGCCTGTCGGGGCGCTTAGTACTGGGCAAAAGGCAGCATTGAGGTTTACTATAGGTCTCATGAAGACTCCCGAGGTTCTCTTTTTAGACGAAGTTTTCTCGGGTTTGGATATCAGTAGATCAGAAAAACTATTAGAAATTGTCGAACATATGCTCAAGGAGCATGGAATAGATATCGTGATAGTAGATCATAATCCAGATTTATTGGATCGTCTTTGCGACAAGGTTATTATCCTAGAGAGAGGCAAGCCTGTCTCTGAGATATACTCAATTAAGGAAATACTCGCGAAGTTTGACTATAAGTGGGACATAATAGTTACATGGCTGAGGGAAGTCGACGAAAAAGTAATGAAAACACTAGAAGAAACATATGGATGCAGAATCATAAAAATAGGGCAAGACAGGTCAAGAATATTCGTAAAGGACGAAGAACTCGTCAGAGAGATAGCACACTATCTTGTGACCAAAGCCAAGAACATAATAGAAATAAATGCCAGCCCAGTCACGCTAAAAGACTTATTCCTCGAAGTAATCATGAAAAAGTGATTCTGATTTTTGTCTCAATCCACAATTTTTCTCTCGGATATATTTAAATATTATTCGCATTTTTTAACATCTTTTTGTAGAAAAATGTCGAAGATATTTATATAGGGATCATAATGATAGATCCAAAGCTTGTAGCTGAGATAGGCAAAAAGTTCAATCTAAAGAACGAAGAGCAATTTATGGTAAATTACCTCACAGAAAAAGTTATGTGGATAATGAGTAGTCTTTGGCTAGATCGGCTAGTAGTGAAAGGTGGAACGGCTATATATAAATTTTATGGCGGCAAAAGATTCAGCAAAGACTTAGACATAGATTTTCTCAAATCTAATATAGACATCCAAAAAGAAACACTAAAGAAAAGTATTCTAGAACCAATTATGTCTGAACTGTTCCAAGAAGGCCTAAAATGTGAAATTCTACAATTGTCACTAAAAAAGAAGAATCAAATAATGCTTTCAACAATAAAAATAGAATCAGAACTAATGAGTCTTCCAGTATATGTGGGCTTAGACATTTTTTTCACAGACAATCTTCCTCCGAACTTAGAGCTTCAGTATATCTCACAGTATCCCGACATACCAGAATTCAGAATAAAGGTAGGGACAACGGAGTATCTTTTCGAGTCAAAACTTAAAGCATTGTTTGACTATTCGCGGCACCAACCAAGAGACCTATACGACTTATATTTCCTATCCCGCAAATATGGCCTCAAACTGAGCAAATATTTATCATCAGAGAAAATACGCGAATTGAAAAAAATAGCAAGAAGCTTAATGCGGTATTGGCATGACTTGGAAGAAATAATTCTTGGTGATGTGCCACCTAGGAAGGAGGTATTTAAGGTACTATTTGGTGTGTGCGAATAGTAATAACAAAAGAAATCATGAAGCTTTCTGAAAGAAGACCAATACTAACACCAAAAATAGTTTCGGCATCTTTGTTTATACCAATCAAAACAGCGAGACGCCTTCTTTTACACTTAGAAAAAACAAAAAGACTGCACAGAATCTGTAAAGGATACTATACCATAAATTTCAACCCCCTAGTGATAGGCACATTTCTTAACTATCCCGCATATCTATCTTTTCTATCAGCGCTCTCAATACGGGGACTATCCACACAAATACCAAAAAAATATATCTTTGCGTGTCTTCACAGATGGCGAGGAAAAAAAGATCCCCTAAAAAAAATAAACATAGAATACATAAAAATCCCAAAAAGAGCTTTCGTAGGCTATATTCGCCAAAAAAGCAAAAATGACGTGTACTTTATAGCCGAACCAGAAAAAGCAATAGCCGACATGATATACGTCGATAAAAACCCACTAAACTACGACATAAACTGGGCAAAAATCTCACTCAACAAAATCCGATACTACTCAAAATTCTACACAAAAAAAATAAGAGAAAAAATACAATGGATAATCAACGAAATACACCGTAGAACATGATAACATATATAAAATTAGAAATATCCAACAGATTTTTAATTTGTCATAAAAGATAAAACTATAGACTATATTGCTGGTGCGGAATATGGGTGATACGCAATATCACTGGAGACTTGCTATAGAAAACTATCAGGGAGCTCTAAATGAACTACAAGCAGGGCGATACAGTAATGTGGGGCTCCTCGCGATAAAGTCTCTTGAGCAAGCTATCGAAGCTTGTGCCGCGAGGGAAGAGTCTTCATTTTCATGACCGTCCATGGTCTGCGCATCGAAATAGGAGAGAATGGTTGCGAAGGCATTTTCCCCAACTAATAGATATTTGGAATGATCTTTGGAGTATTTATGGAGCTCTTGGCTATGGAGGTGTAGATGGGGAATGCTAGGAGGGCTGTTAATTCGTTGAGGAAAGCTCTTATAGTTTTGGGTCGTGAGTGTGTTGGAGAGGTACACATTTGATCAAATAAGGAGTTTTGTGTCTGATATTAAGGATTTGAAAGGTATTTTGGCTATTTATCTCTTTGGTAGCTATTCTAGGGGCGAACCGCACGAGGGAAGCGATGTGGATATCCTAATAGTATTCGACAATCAGGAAAACCTCTGGGCTTCATATGACACTATCATCGGAGCTATAGGAAAGCATGACATATTCATTCAGGCTATATGCCTTAGCTTAGAGCAATTTCTTCGATCCTCCTTACTCATGACAATACTGAGAGAAGGGCTTTTGATGTATTCGCGTGAGGATTTTGATTTATACGCATATATAGAGTTTGAGCCATATCTGTTGGTAACATTGATTACGGATTCCGCACCGAATAACTTATTAAGAATGTTTAAGAATATCATATCGGCTAGTGGTGGTTTTATGATTTCTGATAACTGCTTTATGATTCCAATGAGGAATTCTCATCAGATCTTCAGGATAATTAGGGAGAAAAATTTAGCATTTTTTGAGAGAACTGTTTGGCTTCCTAAATCGAAGAAACACACTGAATGAAAAATCAGCCATATAAAGTTTTTAAAATGATAAGCATATTAAGTAATAACGGGGAGATTATGAGTATCGTGTTGACAAGAAAAATAGCTGAGGTAGTTATATCCATAGCGGAGAAGCGTGGTTTTTCTCCCGAGGAGTATTTATCCATGAAAGTTTTGGAGGATCTTGACCCAAAGACTAGAATAACTATATATATTGAACTTTTTAAGAAATATTTAAAAGAGGCGAGAGAGTATACAGATAGAGGAGATTTTCCACAAGCATGTGAGAAATATTGGGGAGCAATCACATCCCTATTAAACATTGTGGGAGAACTTAAAAATATGAATCACTATAAGCATTCTGATTATTGGGAGATTATGGAAGTCATCGCATCCGAAACAAGTGACCAAGACCTTCCAAAATTGTTTGCAACAGCAGAAAAAATGCATGCAAATTACTACCACAACTTCATAAAAAAAGAAAACTTTCCGAGCTATGCTAAGGGAGCTGAAGAGCTAATTGAGAAGCTTATAAGTTATATAGAAGATTTGGATAAAGAAACTGCGAAAAAACTTAGGGACTAAATTTTTTTATTCAACAAAAAATCATAGTTAGTGGCACAATGAGGGAGGAGTTTTCATGGGATTCAAAATAATTAACTGATATGCTGCAATTTGCATTATGTTCACATTTCCTTGAGAAATGTATATCTTGGCAATATTTTTTATATTTCTTTTTTTATGATTAATGGTGGTGATTTATTTGAAGCGATATTATAGTTTATTTTTAATCTTTATTATTGTATCGCCTATTTATTTTAGCGATATTTTTTTGTATCGGGATCAAAACTTAGGGTGGACAAGGACTGTACTTCCATTTTATGAATCTCTTGCTGTTAATGAAAAATACGATGAAGCGACAGGAAAAAGTGGTAGATATTTGATAGACGCTGATAATATAAGCAAAACGTTGTTCAATTTACAGTATAATAAAGCCAAGCATGTGTCTTATATTGATTATGATGTTAGACATAAGATAGATAAAAAAATAACTGAGATTTATTCAGAGACCGAGAAGGATGTATCAATTCCTGTGATTATTGTTCTAATGCAGCAACCACAATGGGAGTTATCGTTGAAAATTAAAAAGGAGTTTATATCCGAATTAGAAGCAACTGCAGTTGAAGATGTATCTAATCCAACAGAATTTTTATCTACAATAGATAGTATTACTCATAATATGCGCTTTGAATTATATCTGAGAGGAAAGAGTGTTCTCGATAGCATCCAGGAAAGTATGGTCGAAAAAATTCATAACCTTTCTGGGCGTGTAAGCTATACATTTGTTTTTATTAATGCTATAGTAGCTATGCTTAACTTCTATGCCATAAAAGAGCTATCTGATGATCCGGAGGTTGCAGCTATATACTACGATATAAGAATTCATTCCCTACTTGATGTTAGCACATATGCAATTTATGCTGATACTTTTTGGGACAATGGAATAAATGGAACCCCTTACGAGGTGGCAATATTAGATACTGGTGTAGATAAAACACACCCAGCACTGAGTGGTAGAGTTTTAGATGAAGCCTCTTTTGTTGACTTTGACTATGATGGGATGCCGGATGAAAGTCCAGATGATCAGAATGGCCATGGGACACATTGTGCTGGGATTGTCGCCAGTAATGATGCTACCTATCGGGGCGTATCTTATGGAGCATATATAATTAATGCTAAGTGTCTTGCGAAAAATGGTACTGGAAGTTTTAGTTGGATGATGAAGGCAGCAGAATGGGCTGTTACTGGGGCGGTAGATGACGCTGATGTAATAAGTACAAGCTTAGGTGCTATTGATACAGCTGATGGAAAGAGTTTTGTTGCAAAATTTGTTGATGCATTTGTCGATTATTATTGGGTGCCATGGGTAACAGCAGCTGGTAATGAAGGACCCGATAGTTATACTATTGATGTTCCCGGAGATGCGTATAATTGCATCACCGTTGGCGCTGTTGATGACCGTGGAACGAAAAGTCGAGGTGATGATATTATCGCCGATTTCAGTAGCAGAGGTCCCACTGATGATGGAAGAATAAAACCGGATGTCGTAGCTCCAGGAGTTAGTATAAAATCGTGTAATTATGATTGGGAGGGGGGATGGGGATTAAATCCAGATTTCGTTGACAAATCTGGCACCAGCATGGCCACACCACATGTTGCTGGTGCCGTTGCTTTGCTCCTTTCTATGTATTTTTTGTATGGTATACCGAATTTATACTATGCTCACTTAGGGGCTAAGGCACTATTAATAAATTTTGCTGATGATTATGGAGATTATGGCCCAGATTGTGATTATGGATTTGGATATATTAATTTGGATGCCTTATTTTATTACTTATACTGGTATTATACCGATGTCATCGTCGATGAGATATATCCAGATGAACCTGTATACTATGTGGTGTATCTTTTAGAGGGCGAACTTTTTAAGGCTACATTGACATGGACAAGAAGCGTTAGATATTATAGCTCCTACGAAGACTATGATGTACATTATATTAGTGATATTGACCTATATGTTATGGATTCGAATATGAATCTTGTCGCATGTTCAATTAGCTCTATTGATAATGTAGAGCAGGTTGAGTTTATTGCACCAACATCTGGTTATTATATAATCGAGGTTTATCCGTATAATATTTCCGATTACAGTGATGTTTTTTCTATGGCTACAACGGTATATGCGTCGAGGAATAACGCGCCGGTGTTAAATATATATAGTCCAAATAATGGTTCATATGTATCTGATGTCGTAAATATAGTAGCTGAATGTAGCGATAATGATGATTATATTGACAGAGTCGAATTTTATGTGGATGAATATCTTATATATGTCGATTATTCGTATCCCTACAAATACAGTTGGACAACCGCCAGCTATTCTGAGGGAGAACATAGTATATACGTCGTTGCTTATGATAACTTTAATATATCGTCATATAGAAAAATTGTTGTATATGTTGACAATACGCCACCAATTCTTGATATTGGCGGTATTGCTAATAATTCATACATATCTGGCGATTTAGTATTTGATATATCTATCTACGATGAAAATCTGAATTCTTTGAATCTGTACATAGATGACTATCTTGTTAATAGTTGGATGAACAGCGGATCTTATAACTATACGTTTGATTCTAATGAATATAACGATGGACAACATGTTTTAGAGTTCATTGCTATAGATAAAGCTGGAAATAATGTTAAATACTCGTATAGAATATTTGTAGATAATACAGCTCCAAAGATATCTATTTTACATCCCCAAAATAATAGTGATGTTTCTGGCACAATTAATATTAACGTATCCATTGAAGCAAAAATTTCTGGATTAAAAGAAGCAAAAATTTTCATCAATGGAACCGAAGTTTTTAGTTCTGCAGAATCACAATTTTCATATAAATGGAATACGGAACAATACATAGATGGAAAATATATTATCGAGATCTTAGCTATTGATAACGCAGGAAACAAAGAAAAGACAAAAATTATAATTAGTGTATGCAATAAAAAATTGCTTCTTGGTACAATATTTACGATATCTGTAGTCACCATAGTATCTATAATCGCGTTAATCTTTATATACTATTCGAAAAAACGCCGTTAAATTAATACATAAATACTAAATAACATTTTTTATATACATAGACAGAGTAAATTCAGGTGAACAATTTGCCCGCATCGCATGCAAAATTTTTG
>JAUQYS020000076.1:0-1778 GCA_030587585.2 Candidatus Njordarchaeota archaeon | reverse complement strand
AATAAACTTCTATACCAAAATAACAAACAGTGAGGACATGCATATAGACTTATTTGTTTGTTGGCTTTGTATGTTGCTATGTGAGATAGATGTGGGTATGATACAGACAGAACGAATAGTATTAAGATTTTAATCGAAGGGGATAGCCTTCATAAAAGATCATATTTTTTTCCGATATAGGATTCACGAAATGCGACGAAATAGTTTTTTTCGGAGGTACTATAGAGTCTGGTGTCTCTGCAATATTTAATGTTTTGTAAGCTTTCTGAAAACGAAGGGAGAAACAGTGATGTATGCTAATTTTAGACTAAATAATAACCACAGTATTGCTCTGAGTATGTCAGGTATAAGTGAAATTATGCTGAACACAACAAAATATAGTACGCCTATAAGCAGAGATATAATCACCGATTTGACTCCAACCTTAGTTTTTGTGCTTGGAAAACTAATAGAAGTTATCATTAGGACAGCTGTTACAAATATAATGACTATTCCGAGCTGTGGATACATTGGTACAATGCATAATATTGTTAATCCAGAGAAAAATGCTGCCGCTGGAATAGCTAATCCTTCAAAAAACTCTTTCGAACCATAAATATTAAATCGTGCAAGTCTCAAAGCCCCAAAAGCCGAGTAGATCACACCAGCGAGCAGAGCATAGATTTTTAGTGCTGGGTCTTCTATGGAACATATAAGCATCATAGCTGGCGCTATACCGAACGATACCTCATCGCAGAGCGAATCAAGCTCTCTCCCAAATTCATTGGCGGCATTCATTTTTCTTGCTACAAATCCGTCCAAACCATCACATAACACAGCGATTAGTATGGCAATAAACGCGTAGAGTAACTCATTCGATACCGCCAGATATATTGCGAGGAAACCAAATCCTAGATTCGACAGAGTAAAAACATTAGGTATTGTGAGGAATAATCTCATTCCGCCTTTATTTGTGTCACTCAATCTATGACACCATAATAGTTTTTGAAAAAGAATCAAAAGGTATAAAACAAAGCAAGAAAAAAATAAAAAAAGGGATAAATAAAAAGGGTGCTATAGTTGAAGAGAACATTATTGATGGTCTCAATAATAGCAATAACAATAGCGTCATGCCATGCTACATATAGAAATTTAGCACATAATTCCAGTTATGAAAACGCATTAAGCACCGAAAAATTTGTTTTAAATGAGCGGGTATCAGCAAGAAAGGTCGAAATTTTTGTAAATCCTGACTCATCATTCGAAGTTGTTTCCAGGCTGATACTAAGTGCCAATAGTAGCGTAGACATAATGATATATGAAATGTGGAGCATGGATTTCTATGATCTTATAGACAACATAACACAGAGAGGAGTAAGAGTAAGAATTCTATTTGAGGGCAATACTTATAGTTCCGCGGGAGATGAATGGAATAGAAATATGTCGGCGATGTTATACGAATTAAATCTATCTGGGAGGCCCATATGGATACGTTATGAGACAAATAGTAGTAGTTATCTCCATGCGAAAATGATGATAATAGATAATTATATCACAATAATAGGTAGCGAAAACTATTTACCAACATCATATCCAGAGAATCCAAGTATAATAACCTTGCAACCATATTCTACACCGTCTAGGGGATGGGGTGTTGTGGTATTTGATTCGGGTTTTGCTCAATCGTGTAAAAATATATTTGAAAGTATATTCTTAAGTGATACAAAAAGTATGGACTACGATTTCAGCCTCGATGTGGGATCCGAGCCCCGGAATAATGGGAATGAGATATATAGTGT
>JAUQYS020000066.1:0-2566 GCA_030587585.2 Candidatus Njordarchaeota archaeon | reverse complement strand
TTCTTGTTGTGTTGTTTGTTCTTTGTTTCTAGCAGTTCTAGTGGATAGAGTTTTTTGGTATTTTGTGTCTTGGTATGTTGTTTGTTGTGCCTTCTCTTACTACTGTGCATCTGGTTGCGTCACATAGAGTGTTTTTGTCTTCTTTTATTGGTGGGCAGGTTCGGGCCGTGTTTTTTAGGATTTTAGGGGATTCTGAGGTTGTTGTTAGGCTTCATGATATTTCAGATATTGCCCCTTCTGCTGTTAGGTCTCTCTATTTGGTGAATAAGGAGCAAGATGTAAGGAGCTATAATGGATGATCGGTAGGAATAGGGACACGGTGTTTAGGATTGAGATTTTTTCCTTAAGATGGAGGGTCAAATATTGGGTGTTCTTGTGAGGAATGTGGGAAATGTTGTTAAGTATGAAACATCAAGATAGCTGGCCTCAAAGGGAAGATAGCATACGTGATAATGGATCTATACATAAAGGAAGTAGAATATCTGCTGGCATTGCTCAGATTAAGCCCAATATCAAGCATAGGACTTGAAAGAACATATGGGTCGCAATGATTCTACAAAATGCGTATATTTGTGTTAGATTCGGAACAAGGTCGTTCCTTTTGATGGCGTGCGTATTAATTCGCTTGTCGAAAAATTATCGGGATATGTTAGAGATAGTATTGCGATGTTTTTTTGTCTGTTTTTTCTTTTTTGGTTTTTTCTTGGGAGATGTTTTATCTGTGATTATTTTCACGCTGTAAATGTGTTGAGAATCGTCCCAGAGGAGATGTTCGTATCTTTTTAAAGCGAGTCTGATGGCGTATCTTACGAATTCGGATCTTGTAACAAAAATCCCTTTTTTTATGAGTTTATCAACAAGCTCAAGCATCCATTCCGGTATCCTAATGCTGATCTCTTTCATGGATCATCCCATCTGGATATATTTATCTAATTGATAAACTAAATACTAATATATAAAAATATCTTAGCCGTAGAAAACTTAGCCACATAGGTCCCTATTTCTAAATCTAGGTGTAATCGATTGCATATATGCTGGAGAGCAATACAAGTAATCATATTTTCTGGATCTGTCCATAGACATTGCTTATCGGTTTATTAGATAGCAATATAAAGCTTTATATATAGTATATTCTGATGATGCCGGCATATGCCGGCACATGCCGGCATGGTGATATATTTGATCGAGGAATGGCTTTCAAGGGGAGAAAGTGAGACTGTAGAATTTAAGAGAAGCCTTGGGGAGAAAAAAGAAATTTTGGAGACTGTGGTTGCTTTCGCTAATAAGAATGGTGGAACAATATTGGTGGGTGTTGATGATGATGGGACTGCAGTTGGAGTACATATTGGTAAGGGCACTATTGAATCTCTAGTGAATGATATTTGTCAGTCAATAGAACCGTCAATAATACCGAGTGTAGAGGTTGTCGAGTTTAAGGGTAAGAATATTATTGTGATAAAGGTACCGAAGGGTTATGATGCGCCATATTTCTTCAGGGGGAGAGCATATATAAGAGTTGGAAAAACGAATCGCGTTATGACGAGTGCTGAGATAGAGCATCTAGTATCGGTGAAAGTTCTCGAAAAAGTGCATCTAGATTCTAGACCAACAAACTCGACGATTGATGAGGTTGATGAAAATGTGGTTAGGTGGTTCGTGGAGCAAGCTAAATTTGCTAGAAATATTAATATAGAATTTGTTTCGATCGAAGATTTTGTTGAGAAATTAGGGGTTGTTGTTAATGGTAGGTTAACTCTTGCAGGGGTGTTGTGTTTTTCTAGGAATCCGCAAAAGCATATTCCATATGCTATAATAAGGGCAGGCAGATTCAGAAATGGGCTCACACCGATAGATGATCAGACGATGGAAGGGAACGTATTTGAGCAGATATCTGATGCGCTTAAATTTATTAAAAAACACATCAACATAACGTATAGGGTCAGGGAGGATGGATTAAGAGAGGAAATATGGGAGTACCCATTATGGAGCCTAAGAGAGGCAATAGTGAATGCGGTAACACACAGAGATTATGGCGTATCCTCTCCGATATACATAAGGATATATGATGATAGAGTCGAAATAGAAAGCCCAGGAAGATTGCCGGAGCCTCTCACAGTTGAGAACCTTAAGGGCCCCCACACATCGATACTGAGAAATCCACAAATCGGTAAAATAATGTTTATGACTGGGTTTATTGAGGCTTGGGGGACCGGAACAAATAAGATGATAGAGGAGTGCCTAAAACATGGTTTGCCTGAACCCGAATTCGTAGAAACGAAAATTACGTTTAAGGTGATATTAGGGAAGAAACATAAGCTAAATCAGACACTAAAAAGGCTTCTAGGATTTATTAAAGAAAAAGGCGAAATAACTAGGAAGGAATACCAAGAATATGCTGGGATAAGTGAGAGAACAGCTAGAAAGCATATAGAAATTCTCAAAAACTTAGGATATATCGAAGTAATAAGAAAAGGAAAACAGATATATTATCGGCTAAAAAGACAGGATACATACACTTCATAAGACCCAAAATAGTGATTTAGGCCAGAAAAATAAAAATAGAAGA
>JAUQYS020000044.1:0-2228 GCA_030587585.2 Candidatus Njordarchaeota archaeon | reverse complement strand
CGTTTATTGGAAAAGGATTTGAATGTGTTGGATGTACACTTCCAGAAAAAATCTTTATATTTTTTCTGGAAGCCACAGAGCCAACGTATTCTCGGGATATTTTCATGGCTTTTTCTATCAGAATATGATTTAATGGTTGGGTCACTATCTCAAGCTGAGCAGGATGCGGCTCCCACTGAATACCAAGAATCAGCGTTTTGAAAGTATCAATATCGATATTTTTGTCTATAATATCCTGGATAATTTCGTTTACTATAATATTGGATGCAGGGATTATGAATCCGTACTGATTGATGGTTAATAATTCGTTTTCTATGCCGATTTTAATTACTAGTTGCTCAATTAACTTTTCTAGGCCTATATCTCTCACCTATCTGATTGATAAAACTAACTAACGCATTGCCGATAAGACGCAAAGAGCGTCCGCGGATACTATTTGATATTTCTAATTGAATAGCATTGACCCATGGTTTGCTCCCATGGTAAAAAATAATGTCGCCACCATAGAACTTTGTACTTATTTCATATGAAATATTAAACTGGCTAAAAATATCTAATAGTCGTTGGATATAGCTTTTAGATGCCGAAAAACCAAACCATGTTCCGACTTCGATCATGCAGTTATTTTTCTTTTCCATGCTATGCATATCAATTATGAGCTTAACTTTATTTGCTTCAATTAAGTGTTCGAGTTTTCTTCTAAATGGAAGGATTCTTCCTACAAGTCTATTTGCGTCAAGATATAATCGTGGAATTTTTGAGATCAATGCATGTGATTTTGTTCGGTGTGCTATTTTTCTAACTAGAACAGCAGCGTTGGTTTCTGATCCTGGAGGAGTAGCATGAGCGGCTGTGAGTAATATTGGTCTAGAACCATGGATATATTCGTATCCTGGAATTATTTGTTCAAAATTACTTGGAACACCTAATCCAGTGCCGGGGTGCTTGAGTGTGATGTATGCATCTTTTCGTCTCAATAGCTTTATGCCAGCTTTTCCGGCAACCATTTTTTCGATAGAATTTCTTAGATGCAGCAAATAGCGCCTTAGGATGCGAGGGGTCTCAAGTTTTTCTTTGTTTAGAATCAGGATATTTATGGGGATATAAGCAAGCAAACGCCATGAGATATGGCTACCCAAAGTGTTTAAGATTTTTAGGCGACCAATAATTTTTCTGAGAGTATTTTTGATTTCTTTTTCGTCACTTTTCTCATTTATCAGTTGGATCAACTGATTTATGTCCTTGTAGAGTCTAAGTATATGTATAAGTAGGCTCCAGTTTGATGGGAGTGTTTTTTTATGCATTTTTTGCACCATTGAGATATTCGTTGAGTGATAAGCTTATTGATCTTACGATCTCCTTAGTGGCATATTTTATTTTATTAAAGAGACATTCATCAAAAATGACGGCATATTTATCAACGATAATTTTCTTAAATGGATATATTCTATGAGTCATATTTGACCAGCGAATAATATTAAGCGAATCTCCAGCGATGACAGGAACGTATCTTCCTCCGCGCGATATGTTACTTATCATTGATATCTCCGATTTTGAGCTTGAAATAGGAATACCCGCTCTTCTTATATGGAGCCCGACGAGTTCTCCTAAGTAGGCATATACTCTTATATCGAAGGCATATTTTTTGCCGTCTATCCTAATTTTTGAAGTGTTGATAGCTTCTTGTACAAGAAGACTTACTTTTTTTCCCTTATATGTTCTTTTGAGTTTGCACTCCACATCCGAAATATTACTAATAAATAATATGTCTTGCCCCCCCTCTCCCCTGTTGGGTTTGATGACTATTTCATCACATTCTTTTAGCATTTCCTCAGCCAATATCAAAGCCTTATTCGGATCTTTTGCATAAAATGTTTTTGGGATCCTAATGGCTGATAAAAGAGTAGCCGATTTTTTCATAACAACATTATACGTTCTGAATTTACTTCCCGTTATTATTCCGATCTCACTTTTGTTTATAGTTGGTTGTCTAATATTTTTTGGGAATGACGTATTTCTCCGAACTATAATATCTGGAAGAATATTTTTTGAACCGATCTTAGCAAAAAAATCATTACGTTTAACAAAATACTTAGAGCGATCAACAATAAATGCGTCGATGTTTCTTTTTTTAAATTCCTGAGCGATAGAGCTTCGTTCTGGCATCAACAATGGGGAACCAGCTATAGGTGTAGTAAAGATCGGAAGAGCGTCGTGTAGGGAAAGAG
>JAUQYS020000418.1:0-5388 GCA_030587585.2 Candidatus Njordarchaeota archaeon | reverse complement strand
TTTTGCTAAAATGGTGCCAATAAGCAGGTTTAGTTCTTCAGATTAATATTTTTTAATGAATTCACCAAGGATATTTACAGAACCGAAAATAGAGACATTAAAATGGGGAATAAAGGCCCGTATCTGATCTTGGGGTTTATCCTCCTCGTGATTCCCGTTGCTAATGCGGGGCTTTTTAATTCTGGAGACATAACCTTTTCGGTTGACCAGAAGGATTATTATTTTATGGTAGGTGAGGATGCAATAATCCCCCTGCATATCGAAAATACCTACGGAAAAGAGATTAATGGAATACTGAGCTATTCTTATACCCAGGAAATTAATCGGGGAGGAATGTACATGTCATATTCAAATTCCCAATCAACCACCTTTTCTGTTAAAAAAGGAAAAACCACACAAGGTTTGAATTTCGGAACATCCGATAATCCTGCAACATTGGACATTGATCTAAAATTTGTTTATACCGAAAAGGAACCAAGGGTTGTAAATCTTGAGGGAATAAGGATTCATTTTGTCTCGGATGAGAGTCAAAAGCAAAATCAGCCAGGTGGAAAATCTGCATCGTCAGAGAAATATTCTCCCCCTCAACAAAGCTCTCAACAAAATCCATTCTCTCAAATGCAAAAACAGATCGATGAGATGATGAGAAGAAGCCAACAACCTCAAAATCCCCAGCAGGCGCTGCAGAATAATCAGATGACCCAGGATAGCTCTGCATTAAAAAAAGAAATAGAGAATCAGATTAAAAAGCAGCAGGAAATGAAACGGGAGTTTCGAGAAAAACTCTTTCAAAATCCAGAACTCCAGAAGGAACATCAAGAGCTTCTCAACCAGGGATACAACCTGACGGATGCAGATTTTAATCCCCTATCCAATGATACGGGAAGTTTCGAATTAAGGTATCAAAATCTAAATGGAGGGAAGGCATCTCTTAGCGGAGAGATGAATAATGGAAAGATCGAGAACCTCAAAAAAGATACACCCGAAATGAGACGGGAATTACTGAATAAATTGCAACAGAATAAGCAGTTTCAAGAATACCAGAAACAGCTACAAAAAGGGGGCTACTCCCGGCAGAATACAGAGATATCATACAAGAAAGAGAAAACAATCATAAAGGTCAATTATGCAAATCGGGAGAACGAGACGGCAACAATAAAAGCAGAGGCAGTAAATAACACTATTAAAAATGTGGAATTAGAGAGGGCAGAAAAACAAAAAAAGGATTACTGGTGGATTCTATTAGTATTATTAGTATTATTATTGCTTGCAGCACTTGGGTATTTTGCATATAAGAGATTCAGTAAAAAATCTAAACCCGAACGAGAAGTGAAGAAAAAAAGTGAGAAGCCATTTGATTACAGGTCAGAAAGTATCAGGTTAATTGAGAAATCTAAAAGCTTATTCGAGCAAAAGAGATATAAGGATGCATACGGAACGGCTGCGCAGGGATTGAGATTGTTTTTAAGCTATGAGAACAGATTAAACAAGGAAACAACAAATGACGAAATTATCAATTTCCTGAGAGAGCACAAAAAAGAATACAAAGAGGCAAAAGAGTGTTTTGATCTCTGTTCTCTGGTAGAATTTGCCAGATATAAAGCCAATAAAGAGGATTTCGACAGGATAATAAGGAAGGCAAGAGGAATTATAGATAGGGAATCAAAATAAGATAAATTTAAGAAGAATCAAGTACTAATGAGATAGGATGAACAAGGAAAGACAAAACAATTTGTTGTATAGCATGTTATCCTCTCCAGAGAACAGAGTGCGTATTTTCAGAGAAATACCGATAAATAATCAGGGCTTTGTTCTTCTGAATTTGTCAAAGCGAATACAAGAGGAAATTATAAGTAAATTAAGTGATAAGGAATTAGTAGAACTTCTCGAATATCTGGATCCAGACGAAGCGACAGATCTGCTGCAAAGTATAGATATCAAAAGAAGGAAGAGACTTTTGGAAAAATTAGGCAAAGAGATCAGAGAGAAGGTTGAATTCTTGCTCAGATTCGACCCGAGAACTGCTGCCGGTCTGATGAGTCTGGATTATGTTGAGGTAAACAAGAGCATCACCTTTGAACAACTCTCGGAAATAATAAAAAGGCACGAGAAAAGAACGGGAAAATTTCCAGCTGTTCTCATTGTTGAGGATGGGTTCTTAGCTGGGGAACTACCTCCTCATGTCCTTGCCATAGCCAAAAGAGAGGAAAAAATAGGCAGATATGTTGAGAAGATTCCCTCCATTCGGTATGATAAAGACGAGAGCGAAGTTCTTGCAGTATTCAGAGGACATCCACATAATAAGATCGTGGTTCTGGACAAGGATGAAAGTATTTTGGGGATTATCTATTCTGACGATATACTTAGATTAATAAAAAAGAGGTCATTGAGTAGTCTTCGTGATTTTGCCGGTGTCAGTGAGGAAGAGGATGTTCTGGATTCTGCGCTAACAAAGGTGAGAAACAGGTATAAGTGGCTGATCATCAACCTTGCTACGGCGTTTCTCGCTGCATCCGTTGTGGGTCTTTTTCAGGAGACAATCTCTAAATTCGTTTTGCTGGCTGTTTATATGCCGATAGTTGCGGGTATGGGGGGAAATGCTGGGACCCAAACATTGGCGGTTGTTGTCAGGGGTCTGGCACTAAAAGAGATTGAGTTAAAAACGGCCAGGGGAGTTATCATTAATGAAATTCTTGCGGGGGGAATAAATGGAATTATAAATGGGATCTTAGTTACTGCCGTTGCCATATTATGGAACAAAAGTCCAATGCTCGGATTAATTATCGGGCTGGCGATGGTTATTAACCTTATAATAGCTGGCTTTTTTGGCGCGATTATCCCCTTGATTATGAAACAACTGGGGAAGGACCCGGCTTCATCGGCAACTATCTTTATAACAACCGCAACAGATGTCTTTGGATTTTTCATATTTTTGGGATTGGCAACAATTATGCTGTGATTCTTGGTAAGATGATTTGTTAATCTTTTTTAAACAAATTTTATAATTAACAAGGTGAAGTAGTTGAATCTAAACAAATTGAAAAATCTGGGGTGGCAAGAACTCCTGTTGGTTGGAGTTATCTTTATGTATTTATTAATTCAGCAGGGCATACCCTCCCAGTATAAATCCCTACCATCCCCCATTTACGGCGGTGATTACTATTTTCAATTAGGTTCCATAAACCATATCAGGTATGGGGGAAATCCCTTGGGGTCGTCCAGTGTACTGGACTCTGAACCCGGATTTTTCATTCTTTACAGTAGTTTGGTTGCAGTATTTGCCAACCTTCTTTCTTTAGAATCTATCGAGGCTATGTTCTACTTTTCTCAGCTTTTAATTCTCACATCCTTTATCGTTGTTTACTACTTTCTCTATTATCTATTCAAAGACAAAACCCTGGCACTACTTGGGGTGGTTATATATCTACCAATTACCAGATTCCCCGTTCTGAAGTATACGGAATTTACAATAGTTCTCATGATGCCTTTGTTCTTTTTCTCTATGTTCTATTTATTCAAAATCAGGGGCCTGAAATCTGGTGTTATAGCCGGGATAGTTTATGGTTTATGCGCCATATCACATGGCGCCGCATTTTTCGTTATTAATGTATTTTTTATGGTTTTGTTTTTGTACATGGCATTTTTCCAGTATATACTCCTGAATAAGGATCTGAAAGGGGACAGAATCAGAATAAAACTAAATCTGGATAAATCCAGTCTAAAAAGGAACCTCTCACATATCCTAAAATTATTTCTTATAGTATTCGTAATCGGATTTTCAATATCACTACTGTACTGGTTTAGGCCAATTTTCATCTATCATGGAAAAACATCAGGGGTTGTAACGGCCTCATATCCCCTGACGAGTCCTGAGTATCAGTCAAATTTTTTAATGAACTTCCTCAGGGGTAATTTCCTCAATTTCAGAAACTTTATAACCTCCTTCACATCCATCTCCTTTTCCGTTGGTGTTATCTCCCTGTTTCTCTATTTTCTCTCCGAAAAGTTAAAATTCTGGGATAAATTAATCGCAAACTATATCTGCCTCGTTTTTTTAACTGCCATCTTTGCGAGTTTCCATTTCTTCCTCACTGAACCCTTATTGGGGATAAATTTTCACCCAACAAGGCCGATGATGTTCACTATGCCTATCGCCAAGACAATCCTTGTTCTCTTCGGAATCTCGAGTCTGATTCATCTAATAAAGATTGAAAAATATAAGGAGTATTTAATTCTGGTGCTTCTTGTTTCTGTTCTAATTCAGCAACCCTCTATCCTCTCAGATAGTATAGAAAATAATGTATGGACTAAGTCGGGTAGAAGCCCACTACCAGAGCATTTTGAGGAGATGAGCAAGTGGGTTATTGAAAATACCGATGTTAATGACGTTTTCCTGTCAACAAATGAATTGAGCTTTGCTTTTAATGCATTGACTGGGAGAAAGGGAGTGGTTACAAGGAGGGTGTCACATCACTCCCCTTTTCTGGATATAGATCAGCGGGAGGCAGATTTAGCTATCATACTCTATGGGGAAGACGATTCGAAGAGGAGGGAATTACTTAAAAAATACGATGTTGACTACCTGTACTGGAATTATTACTGGATTCAGAGCGAATACACTATTGATCAGAATGGGAAAATAGTGAGCTGGTACGATCCATTGGTAACTAGGGATACGCCCTATTTCAGGGAATATCTCGACAGATATAATATCAGATACTATCCATTGAATACATACCCAGATCCATCCAAGAGGGGTGAAGAATATACTAAATCAGATCTCCTGTTTATTGTGCCCCAATATAGGAGTTTCGATCGACCCTGGGTGGAGGGTCTGGACAAGTACATGAGCTTGGTGTGGGAGCATAACGAGGGAGGCCCAACAATTGCTAGAATATACAAGGTAAAGGTAGAGTAAATTATTAATTTTTCTCATAATGATATTCTTATCAATTATCTTCATTTTTACACAATGAAATTAACCATAATGTGGATGTCTCTATCTCTACCTCTTTGAAGTACTTCTCAAGCAGTTTCTTTAGAGTCTTCTTATTAAAGTGCTGTATATGTCCAGGAGTATTGCCCAATTTATCTAAGTATGATAGTCTCATAATATTGGCTATTCTCCAGAAAGGCTCATGTGGTACTGTTATTATACAATATCTTTTAGAGACCCTCTTCAACTCTTCAAGCGCTTTTTCAGGATATTCTAAATGCTCCAAAACCTCACTACATACCACTAAATCAAAGGAATTGTCGAAATAGGGGAGATGATATACTGAACCTACAGAGAATTTTATTTGAGGATGAAGCCTTCTTGCTACCTCAATTATTTCAGCTGATAAATCAACTCCTTCCACATAAAGTTCATTACTATAATCTTTAATA